>JBGPLB010000025.1:0-34374 GCA_041486245.1 Candidatus Acidiferrum sp. | reverse complement strand
AGGTCGAGATGGCGGTCGCGCTCGGCCAGCAGAGCCTGCTCGATCAGCCGTTTGATTGCGGAACGCACGTGCTCGGCAAGGTCCTGTTCAAAGAATTCTTGGCAGTCGGCAAAGTCCAGTTTAAGATGGCCGTCAACGAGGACTTCTAGTTCTCGCATTAGGGTGTACCTCCTCTGTGAGTTCGCGCTCCAAAGGAAAGTACGCCCTTTTTTTCGCTTAAAACCGGAATTTACACAAAAGACGTTACGCTACCTTCCGCTGAAAACTAATTCTGGCGGTCCTGGAATTCTTCGTGCCAGGCCATTTGGATGGCTTCGAGTTTGCTTTCGTTGGAGGCTAGGGGGTCGCCGGTAAAGTTGGGGAGCTCGGTGATCCATTTGTGCATGTCCGTGAAGCGGACGGTGAGAGGATCGGTGTCGGGATATTTGTCGCTCAGCGCGATGGCGATGTCTTCGATTTGGTCCCAACCGAATTTTGGCGGCATCTGGGGCTCCTTGGGAGAAATGCGAAACTCGAAATTAGAAATACAAAATTCGAAGACCGCAATACGGGCCACAGGACTTTAGTGATCGGCTTCTTTAGCGTAATTTTTGTTCCATTCGGGAATTTCGACGACGATATCGGTGGTACCGTCGGGGACGGTTTGGCAGCCGAGGCGCGATTTCGGAGTAATGCCGGGGGCCATGTCGAGCTCGTCGAGTTCGGCGTCGGTGGCTTCGTTGCAGGTCTCGAGGCCCTGCTTGACGATAACGTGGCAGGTGGAGCAGGCGCAGACACCTCCGCAGGCGTGGTCCAGGCCGGCTTTGATGCCCTCGGAGATGTCGAGAATGCTGCCTGGAAGGCCGTTGTGACCGTAAGGAATTTTCGCCGGGTCGACCTCGATGGTTTTGCCGCTGGGAAGAAACGTGACTTTATATTTCTTCGTTGCGGGCGTGTATTTGACTTCGTCGATATATGGATTGCTGCCGCCCATTTTGTCTCTCCCAATTCAGGATCAGTGGTCATCGCGAGATCGAAGAGGGATTTCTCGCTTCGCTCGAAATGACGGAATTTTCTGCCCGCTAAACCTCGGCCAGCTTGCGACCTTGCAGCGCGCTTGTAACTGCGCTGTTCATTAATAATTCCGCGAGGTGCTCGGTCGCATGATTCAGCTGGTCGATGCGCTTGCGAATCAGTTTGTAATCCGTGCCTGCGGCAGCTTCCCGGAGCGCGGCGATAGCGGCATCGATGGCGGCGCGTTCTTCGGCCGGCAAATGGCTTGATTGCTCGTTGGAGAGCGCTTTTGCGGTCGCCACGAGAATCGATTCTGATTCGGTGCGTGCTTCGATGAGCTGGCGCTCGGCGAAATCTTGTTCGGCGTATTCGATGGATTCCTCGAGCATGCGCTCGATTTCGCAGTCGCTGATGCCGTAGCTCGGCTGGACTTCGATGGAGTGCTGCTCGCCGGTGCGAAGGTCTTTCGCTGCGACTTGCAGGATGCCGTTGGCGTCGATCAGGAATTTTACTTCGATGCGCGGAAGGCCGGCGGGGGCGGGCGGCGTTTTCAGAGTGAAGCGCGCGAGGGAACGGCAATCTTTCGCGAGTTCGCGCTCGCCTTGCAGGACGTGAATGTCGATGCCGGTCTGATTGTCAACCCCGGTCGTGTAGAGCTCTTGCGCGCTTGCCGGAATCGTGGAGTTGCGCGGGATGATTTTCGCGACGGCGCCGCCGTAGGTTTCGATACCGAGGGAGAGCGGGGTTACGTCAAGCAGGAGCATGTTGGTGACGCCACGGTCGAGAATATTGGCTTGCACGGCCGCGCCCAGCGCGACGACTTCGTCGGGATTCAGCTCGGTGTGCGGCTTGCGATCGAAGAATTCCTGAACGGTGCGGCGGATAAGCGGCGTGCGGGTAGCGCCGCCTACGAGGACCACTTCTTCTATATCTGCCGGCTTGAGCTGCGCGTCGGCGAGCGCGAGCTTCACCGGACCCATGGTGCGATCAACAACCGGACGAATCAGCGCGTCTAACTCTCCGCGCGTGAATTCATGCACGAAGAAAGTTCCATTCGGCAACGGGAAGCGCAGCGTGGCGGACTCGGATTCGGAGAGCTGATGCTTGATGGCGATGAGGGCTTTGCGCAGTTCTTGCGCGAGTTCACCGTGAGCCGAGAAGTCGAGCTCGTCCTCCTGAAGAATCTGTTCGTGGACGAAAGACTGGAGCAAGTTGTCGATGTCGTCGCCGCCGAGATGCGTGTCGCCATTGGTCGAAAGGACTTGATAGATGTCGCCTTCGGCGGTGGAAATGAGCTTGAGAACGGAAATATCGAATGTGCCGCCACCGAGATCATAGACGGCGACGCGGCCGCGCTGCTTTTCGTGCAGGCCATACGCGAGCGCTGCGGCGGTGGGCTCGTTGACGAGGCGTAGGACTTCGAGGCCGGCGATTTTGCCGGCGTCTTTGGTGGCTTGGCGTTGAGCATCGTTGAAATAGGCGGGGACGGTGATGACCGCGCGGTCCACCGGTTCTCTGAAGAAGGCTTCGGCCCAGCTTTTCAGTTCGCGCAGGATGAACGCGGAGATTTCCGGCGGAGTGAAGACTTTGTCGCCGAGCATCACGCGAATGACGTTCCTGCTGGCGGGATCGATGCGGAATGGAAAGAGTTTCAGTTCGCCTTGAATATCGGCTGGGCCGCGGCCCATGAGGCGTTTGACGGAGTAGATCGTGCGTTCGGGTTGTGTGAGAAGGCGACGGCGCGCTGGTTCGCCAACGATGACGCTTCCGTCGGGGTCCAGACTTACAACAGAAGGACAGAGCGTCGAGCCGCGCGGGCCGGGGATACACTTCGGCTGGCCCGTCTGCGCATCCGTGTACGCGACAAGGCTGTTCGTTGTCCCAAGGTCGATGCCAACGATGCGTCCCATTGCGATTCTCTAAGCCTCTCCCAATTCCTTGACCACATTCACGACCAAATTGCGGATGTACGAGCGGCGATTGAGCAATTCGTTCAGCCGGGCCATGATTTTCTTTCGCGCGGCGTCGTCCGCGTTTGCGTTGATTGCAGCGTCCCACTCGCGCGCCGTTGCTTGAAGCTGTGCATCGACTTCGCCTAGCTTTTCCCCAAAACTTTTCTCGGCCGTTTCGAGGCGGGGCTTCAGCGCACTTAAATCGCCGTGGGAAGACTTCGCTTCGCGAAGCTCGTCGAGCGATTCGTTCAGCTCGAATACTTCTTCGAGCAATTCGGGAGGGGCTTGCTGCTTGTGCTCGCCTTCCTTGCGCATGTCTTCGATTCCGAGGAGATACTCGACGCGTGATACGGGATCGCGTAGCGTGCGGTAAGCGTCGTTCAGTTCGGAGCTGCGCTTTAGAGAAAGTTCGCGCTCCGTTTCAGTGGCATTGACAAAATTATCGGGATGCAGCTTCCAGCTCAATTGCAGGAATTTCTGTTCGAGAGAGTTCATGTCGATCCACAGCTTGCGCGGCATCTCGAAAAGCGCGAAATAGTCTTCGTTGCCGGCGATTTGCTGGAGCTTACCGCAGCTTGGGCAGAAGTGCGTGCCCTTGGCGCGTTCGTGGCAGTTCCAACAGACCAAAGGTGGGTTTGTCGCTGGCATCGCTTGTGTCACTTTTGGATATCCGACAAATTTAGTCCTAATCGATTTAGAGCACAAAAAAAGTGGCTGGCGGGTGCGGCTGCCAACCACTTGTTAGAGTCGCTTGTTAAATTCCTCCCGCAGGAAACAACCAAAATTGGCTAGAAAAACAAAAATCGAAAAGACAGACTGAAGTCTGTCCCACCTACGCCGTAAAGGAGCTGCCGCAGCCGCAGTTGCGGGCGGCGTTGGGATTCTGGAATACGAAACCCTGGCGCATCAGCGTTTCTTCGTATTCGAGCGTAGTGCCGTTCAGATAGAGAAAGCTTTTCGGGTCGACGAAGATTCGCGCGCCATGCTCTTCAAAAATCTTGTCGCGATCGCGTGCTTGCGTATCGAGGCGCATGGCATAGGACAAGCCGGAGCAGCCGCCGCCTTGCACACCCACGCGCAGGCCGCCCTTTTCAGTCGAGGCGCCTTCCTTTTCGAGGAGCTCGCGGATTTTCTGCGCGGCGCGCTCGCTCAAATGGATCGTTGCGGTGGTTGGATTGGCGACTTCTGTTGCCATAATCAAAAGCTCCAAGTGCCTATAGAGTTCCAGCCTTGCCATGGACGGGCACGGGATGCCGTGCCCCTACGAAAGCCGGTGGGGGCGCCGCGGCCTGGCGCAGGGTTAGTGCGCGGCCTTTTCGGCAGCGGGCACTTCGACGCCGTGCTTCTTTTTCCAGTCGCCGATGGCCGCCTTGATGGCGTCTTCGGCGAGCACGGAACAGTGAATCTTCACCGGCGGAAGCGAAAGCTCACGCACGATGTCCGTATTCTTGATCGAGAGCGCTTCCTCGACCGTCTTGCCCTTGACCCACTCGGTGGCGAGCGAGGAGCTGGCAATCGCCGAGCCGCAGCCGAAGGTCTTGAACTTGGCTTCTTCAATGACCTGGGTTTCGGGATTGATCTTCATTTGCAGTTTCATCACGTCGCCGCACTCAGGAGCGCCGACAAGACCCGTACCGACATTGGGATCTTCCTTCGGCATGCTTCCGACGTTGCGAGGATTGTTGTAGTGATCAACGACCTTGTCGCTGTATGCCATTAGCTGTTGCTCCTTGCCAAATTGACGAGATTTCCAAATCCTGCGCTCTTAACGGCCTTCTCGGAAAGGGAGACGTTGGGCACGGATGCCGAGCGGCCCGCGGTAAGCTGGCGAAGCGCGTCCTTGATGAACTCCGCGCCGACGCCAAGCATCTTCAAAAAGGCGCGAACCTGCTGCAGTTCGTGGAAAGAGCGCTCGCCGGCGGCGGGGGCCTCTTCGCCTTCTTCATAGGGTACAAACGTCACTCGAAAAGCGGCTCCTGTGCCGCCGATCGAGCGGTGAATTCGGATTGTTCCTTCGTTTGCCATCGCTATTCCTTCTGTTCTTGAGATCTGGTCCTGCCTAATCCTTTAGATGCGGGATTTAGGCGGTTTGCCACTTCATTTTGGAGATGTCGATGCCTTCCTTGGCCATCTCGTAAAGTGGCGAAAGCTCCCGCAGCTTGGTGACGACTTGGACCATCTTGTCGATGACGTAGTCGACTTCCTCCTGCGTATTGAAGCGGCCGAGGCCGAAGCGGATCGAGGTGTGCGCCAGGTCTTCCCCGACCCCCAGAGCCTTGAGCACATAGCTGGGTTCCAGAGTAGCTGAAGTACAGGCGGAACCGCTCGATACCGCAATATCGTTGATACCCATGAGTAGCGACTCGCCCTCGACGTAAGCAAAGCTCATGTTGAGGTTGTTCGGGAGGCGATGTTCGAGCGAGCCGTTGATATAGACCTCATCGAGCTTGGCTTCCAAGCCCTTTTTGAGGCGGTCACGGAGAGAGCCCAGTCGCAGGGCTTCTTCCTTCATCTCCTGGTGACACAGCTCACAGGCTTTGCCAAGGCCGACGATGCCAGGCACGTTTAGGGTACCGGAACGCATGCCGCGCTCGTGGCCGCCGCCGTCGATAATAGCAGAGAGCTGCACGCGCGGGTTGCGCCGGCGGACATATAACGCGCCAACACCTTTCGGGCCGTAAATTTTGTGGCCGCTGATGGCCAGCAGGTCGATGTTGTCCTTCTGGACGTCGACCGGAATCTTGCCAACGGCTTGCACGCCGTCCACAGCAAAGAAAATGCCGTGCTCCTTGGCGATTTTGCCGATTTCGGCGATGGGATTGATGACGCCAATCTCATTGTTGGCGTACATGATGGTGATCAGGATGGTGGTCGGCCGGATGGCAGCCTTCAAGTCATCCAGGTTGACGCGCCCGTCCTTCTGTACCGGCAAATAAGTGACCTCAAAGCCCTCTTTTTCAAGGCGCTTGCAGGTGTCAAGGACGGCTTTGTGCTCGATGGACTGGGTGATGATGTGATTGCCCTTTTCGCGGAACATCTCCGCGATGCCCTTGATCATAAGGTTGTCGGACTCGGTAGCACCGCTGGTGAAGATGACCTCTTTCGGCGTGGCGCCAATCAGTGAGGCGATCTGCTGGCGAGCCGTTTCCACGGCTTCTTCGCCGGCCCAGCCGAAGCTGTGGTTGCGGCTTGCGGCGTTTCCAAATTTCTCAGTGAAATAGGGCAGCATCGCTTCCACAACGCGCGGGTCAACGGGCGTGGTCGCGTGATTGTCCATGTAAATCGGCAGCTTGACAGCCATTTCCTCAGTCTCCTAACTCGATCTCGTGTGCGAACTCGAGCGCATCGAGCTCGACAATCCGACAAGCGCTGGCTCAGTCGGGTCCTCGCTCATCTGCGCAATCGTTACCGTACTCAAAACTCCCAAAATGCTTTCGTTCACCCGGCGGAGCGGCTCGCGAACCGAGCACCTCTCCGTGGTTTCGCAATTCCCGTGACTCGTAACACAAGACGTTATGAGCACAGGGCCATCGATGGCCGAGATCACATCGAGCGCACTGACTTGTCCGGGGTCCTTCGCCAATTGATATCCCCCTGTGGAACCGTGTTTCGCGACGACGACACCTTCGCGCGCCAAACGCTGGAGGACTTTAGCCATGAGTGTGACGGAAATGCCATACTCCTCCGCGATTTCGTTCGCGCTGCATGCGTGCTCTTGGCGATGCATGGCCAAATGCTTGACGGCAATCAACCCGTAATCGGCTTTCTTGGATAGCTTAAACATTTCTCACTCTGGTTCCTGCCCCCGCAGGATATGCGACCGAAACAGTCGCACTAACGAGGATACTCTGTTTCGCGCTCCAAGTCAAACTTTCGAGTCAAATAAGGCGGCCAAAGCCTTTATTTCGTGCGGCTTATAATAAGACTAATTTGGTCTGATTTGCCAGCTATTTACGGCGAAACGTCGAATCCAGCAACAAACGGTCAAATTCGAGGTCCGAACGGCAATTTGGCTCGCTGTTTCTTATGTCCTGAAGAACTTATTGCGGGAAAGATATCGAAGCTTACGAGGAGGGTAAGCCACGCTACGGCATCTGGGTAGTTTGAGCCTTTCGCTGGGAGCCCTTGCGGCTAGTTCGAGGCGGAGCAAGCTCCGCCCGCCGACGCGGCCTCGACCAGTTTCTGCACGGCCGGTGCCGGCATCAGCAGAAGCTGGGCTTTGGGCTGCTCCAGCTGCTGAACAACGGCAAGTTGCTGGGCCTTCCAGTCATCCGGCGCCCGTTGTCCCTTGGCTAGGAAATCCAAGGCCGAGAGACCTACAACAGCCAGAGTCGAAAGATCCTGCGAAGTGGCAGAGACTTCCTTCACGAGGAAGGATCGCTGGGCCAGGGGCTGAAGTCTAGCGTCGTTGTCGCGCCAAGCGGTGAGCTGAGCGCGGAGGCGCGCTTCCGAGGCAGAGTCATGGCAAGAGGCCGCGATGAATTTGTCGATCAACTCCCCAAAATGCCGTGCACTCGCGCTTTCGAGAGGCACCGCGTCCACGACGCGGTTCAGGGGAGTAGCACTCGTTGGTTCGGCGGGCGCCGTTTGGTGCCGTGTGTAGTCTTTCACGGGTTCGACCACGCTTGCGAGCCTGTTGAGCGCGGCAAATTCTTCGGGACTGCTTGGGCCGGCGATTCGCTGCAGCATTTGGCTGTAGTACGTCTTGTGCGTCAGGCCGAGCCATTCCAGCCGGTTGCTGATGACCTCCATGCGGATATACATGGAAGCCGGATCGGTCACTTCCTGCGGGGACCACAAGCGTTCCGCGATAGCGGCGTTTCGCGGCCAGATGCGTGAATCGATATTTTCCGGATTGACGTACTCCGCCCACATGCACGATTCCCCGCCGAGGATGCGTGCCTTTTCCTCGGGAGAGAGAGTTGCCGCCGCGCCGGTCATGGCGTCCACCGCGTAGTGGCGCGCCGCTGGCCAACCGAGATCCAGATAGTAGCCATTCGAAAGAATCCCGCGAAAGCCCTGCTTTGCCGCGGCTGCGAGCGAGTCCGGCCCGCGCCACGACTGGATGACAATATCTTTCGGCAGCGTCGGATCGAGAACTTCGTCCCAGCCGACCATGCTCTTGCCGTGCTTGGCCACAATCGGCTCGAGCCGTTTATTGAAATGAGATTGCAGCCCCTCATTGTTCTTCAAGTCGTGCGCCTTGATAAATTCCTGGATTTTGGGATTGGCGTCCCACTGCTTCCCATTCACTTCATCGCCACCCACGTGAAAAAATCGATCGGGGAAGAGCTTCGCCATCTCGCCGATAAACTCATCGAGGAATTTGTAGGTTCTTTCGTTCGTAGGATCAAAGGCCGGATCGAAGACGCCCCATCTCCGTTCGATTTCGTAAGGCCCGGGCGCGCCGGCAAGTTCCGGATAGCCGACAAACCACGCTGTGCTATGGCCGGGCACGTCGAACTCCGGAACCACGCGGATGCCGCGGTCGCGCGCGTACTCTATGAGGCCGCGAATTTCATCCTGCGTGTAGTACAAGCCGTCGGAGCCCAGCTCGTGGAGCTTTGGAAATTTTTTGCTTTCGACGCGGAACCCCTGGTTTTCGGAGAGGTGCCAGTGGAAGACGTTCATTTTAACGGCTTCTAGGCCATCGATGTTCCTCTTGATTACATCCAGAGGCACAAAATGACGCGCCGAATCAATCATCAGCCCGCGCCAGGGGAAGCGCGGCTTGTCGTTGATGGTGACGGCGGGAGCGGCAAAACCATCGGGCGAGACGTCCACCAATTGAAGGAAAGTTTGCAGGCCGTGCATGGCGCCGAGCGGAGTTGGCGCGCTTAGCTTCGCGCCGGTGGCAGTGATCTCTAAAACATAAAATTCGTCCTCGCCGAGTTCCTGGATTTCCTTGCTGGCATGATCCGTGTGGATCACGAGCACTGGCTTCGAGCCGGGATATGGCTTCAATCCTAGAGGCAAGCCCGTCTGCCGGGAAAGCTGCCGGAGGAAGCGCTGCACGGCTCGATCAAGCCGCGGCTCCGTGTAACCGGCGAATCCAACGGTGAAAGAAGAATCGACCGGCAGTGCGCCCGCGCCAATTTGGACGCTCGATGGAACAGGCATCAGGTAGAGCGGACGCTGCTCCTGCGGCAGAGCGGACGGTGAAATCATCAGAGCACCCAACAAAAGCAAACCGAGACTTCGCAACGAGCGGCCAGCAGCCATGTTCTAAGCACCCCCTCCACAACTCGCAAGCGAGTGCAATCCGGGATTGCCTCGTCTTCTAAACGGCACCGAGGATACTGTCATAGTCGCTGTCTGGTGCGAAGAGAAAATCTGCCGCCCAAGGTCAGAAGCGGCGGAAGGCCAAAGTTTGCGCCGCACCAATTTCCCGGCCTGAGTTAGAATAAGGAATTCCATGCGACGCCCATGAAAACATCCATTGCCATCTATCCCGGCTCATTTGATCCGGTGACGAACGGCCATCTCGACTTGATCGAGCGCGGCGAGAAAATGTTTGATTTGCTGATCGTCGCGGTGTTGCGAAACGCTGAGAAGCAACCGCTGTTTTCCGTGGAAGAGCGAGTCGAGATGCTTCGCGAAGTCACCAAACAGTGGACTGCCGTGGAAGTGGACGTCTTTGACGGCTTGCTGGTGGATTATGCGCGGAAGCGCGGCGCGGGCGTGATACTGCGCGGGATTCGCGCCGTGTCGGACTACGAATACGAGCTGCAGATGGCGCTGATGAACCGAAAGCTCGAGCCGCGGCTCGAAACCGTTTTCATGCTGCCGGGACTTTCTTACAGTTATCTCAGCTCGAAATTGGTCCGGGAAATCGGGCAGTTGGGTGCGTCGCTGAATGGGCTTGTGCCGCCGATTGTTGAAGAACGGTTGCGGGCGAAGGTTTCGTAGAAAAAAGAGGATTGGCGCTGGGCTAAACCAGCATGAAGAGACAGGCTGAAGCCTGTCCTACAAGGAGAGAGCGTGCAACTCACGGAACGGATCAATCGCATACAGATCTCGCCGACGGCAGCGGTCATCGCCGAGGCCGACCGGATGAAATCCCAGGGCGTGGACATCGCCGATTTCGGCCCTGGCGAGCCGGACTTTCCGACTCCCGACCACATCAAGAAGGCGGCGATCAAGGCGATCGACGAAAATAAGACGAAGTACACGCCGACGCCGGGAATCATGCCGCTGCGCGAAGCGATTTGCGCGTGGCACAAACGCGAGCTGGGCTCGGATTACTCGCCGAAGGAATGCATCGTCACGGTCGGCGGAAAGCACGGCATCTTCAATGTGATGAGCGTGCTGGTACAGGCGGGCGACGAGGTGATCATCCCCGCGCCGTACTGGGTGAGCTTTCCGGACATCGTCAAGTACGCGGGCGGCACGCCGGTTTACGTGCAGACGCGCCCGGAGGACGGTTTCAGCGTGAAAGCCGCCGCGATTGAAGCGGCCATTACTCCGAAAACGAAGCTTTTGATTCTGAATTCGCCGAGCAATCCGACGGGAGGCGTGGTTCCTCCCGACGAATACCTACGCATCCTTGCTGTCTGCAAGAAGCACAACGTTTGGTTGATGGGAGACGAGTGCTATTCGCATTTTACCTACGAGCCGCACAAGCCGTTTTCGATCGCCAGCGCGGCGGACTCAAAGAACAACGTGATTATCATTGGCTCGGTTTCGAAAACATTTGCGATGACGGGCTGGCGCATCGGCTATACGCTCGCACCCGCGGAACTCATTCAGGCCTTAACCAAACTGCAGAGCCAGTCGACCTCGAACCCAACCTCGATTGCGCAATACGCAGCGCTCGAAGCCATGCGAGGCTCGATGGAATCGGTGCCTGTGATGCTCGCGGAATACGACCGGCGCCGGAAGCGCATCGTCAAAGGCTTGAACGCCATCCCTGGCGTGAAATGCGAAATGCCCGGGGGCGCGTTCTACGCATTCCCGAATGTCTCGGCGCACTTGACAAACGGGTCGAGCGGCCGCGCCCTCGCGAAAGACACGGCGGAACTTGCCAAGCTGCTGCTTGATCAGGCGCGCGTCGCGCTGGTCGCCGGCGAAGGGTTTGGCGCGCCGGGCTATCTGCGCTTATCCTACGCGACGTCCATCGAACGCATAGACGAAGGACTCCGCCGCCTCGAGCGCTTCTTCACCCGCGTTGAAGCTGCGGCCTAAATTGTGACCGCATTTCCGATAAGCCCTGAGCCGTTTCGCATCGAGCCCATTTTCAGTCCACGCATTTGGGGCGCGCTCTCTCTCGCGCCCCTGTTCCCTGAAAAAACAAACCTCACGGAGCCGCTCGGCGAAGCTTGGCTCACGGGTGTCGATTGCAAGATAGCCACCGGACCGTTCGCCGGGAAATCGCTCGGAGCAGCCTGGCGGGAAATGCCCGCGGATTGGCGTGGCACAAGACTCTCTACCGTCCCGGACTTTCCTCTTCTCGTGAAGTTCATTTTCCCCAAGGACAAATTGTCCATTCAGGTTCACCCAGACGATGCGTATGCCTCTCTGCACGAGAAAGCCGCCGGCGGACGAGGGAAGACCGAAATGTGGTATGTCGTTTCGGCGGAACCCGGCGCTCGACTGCTCGCGGGCCTAAAACCGGGCGTAACTAAGTCGAACTTTCTCGAAGCGCTCGCCCATCACTCCGTGGAAGACCTCTTCCAGTCACACGAGTCGCACGCAGGCGATACGTTTTTCATTCCTGCAGGCTCCCCGCACACGATTGGCCCAAACATGGTGATTTGCGAAGTGCAGGAGTATTCCGACCTCACATATCGCGTATATGATTACGATCGCGTTGACAACCACGGTAAACCGCGCGAGCTGCATATCGAAAAGGCCCTTGAGGTCATTCGATTCGGCAGCACTCAGGGAAACAAGATTCCTCCGCTTAGTCTGAACGCCCCCGGCCGACATGCAAAGTTACTCTGCGCCTGCCGATATTTCGCCGCCGAATGGTTCGAATTATCGGAGCGCCGTGAATTACCTGCCGACCCGGGACACTTTCAATTGCTCGTCGTCCTCTCCGGGCGCGGCAACCTGAATTGGCCCGCCGGCACCATGGACTACAAGGCAGGCGAATGCTGGTTGCTTCCTGCGTCGTTGGATCTCGCTGCACTGCATCCCTTTCAACCCACCACCATTGTTCGCGCCTACGTGCCAGACTTGGAGTCGCTTCCCCAGCGCCTCCATGATGCCGGACACTCCGCTTCCGACATCTCGCAATCCGTCTTTGCCTGAGAATCGTCGCATGCAAATCGTATAAATGTCCGTTTGCGCGGCAATCTCAATGTTCCCTGGGGGCCTTGTGTTCTCTGCATACGTCATGTGCATTGTGTTAAATTCTTCTCGCCAAAATGACTGACGAAAAACTCAAGGTACACGCCGTAATTATGGCGGGAGGGCGTGGGACGCGCTTCTGGCCGCGGAGCCGGACTCGCACACCCAAGCAGCTTCTGAACATTGTTGGAAAAGAGACGATGCTCGAGCAAACCGTGGAGCGGCTGCTTCACCTTGTCCCGAGGCAGCACATCTGGACTGTCACCAATACCGAGCAAGCCGCCGCGGTTAAGAAACAGCTGCCTGCTGCCGCCCGCAAACGCGTCTTGGCTGAGCCCATCGGCCGCAACACCGCCGCCGCCATTGGCCTCGCCGCAATTCATGTGCGCCACGCCGCAAAAGGCGATGCGCTAATGGCCGTTCTGCCCTCCGATCATTTCATCGCCGATACGGAAAAATATCACCGCGTCGTTCGCGCGGCGCTTGAAATTGCACGCGATCCTGGACGCATGGTTGTGCTTGGTATCCCGCCAACGCGTCCCGAAACTGGCTTCGGCTACGTCGAGCGCATGGGAGACGCGCTTCACTCGCTCGGTTTTCCCGTTTACGCTGTTCGGCGCTTCACGGAAAAACCCGCGCTCGATCTCGCCAAACAATACTTAGCTTCGGGTGACTATCACTGGAACGCGGGGATGTTTTTCTGGCGCGTCTCGACATTTCTCGAAAATTTGAAGCGCTTCCTTCCGAATACGCATGAATCTCTCGAATCCCTGGCCGAGACTATCGGGCGAAAAACCTACGAGCGCCGGCTCCGCGCCATCTATCCGAAACTTGAAAACATTTCCGTCGACTACGCTATCCTCGAGAACGCCACGCGCCAGGAAGGTCCGCCGCGCGTGTTCGTGATTCCCGCCGAGGTCGGCTGGAGCGACATCGGTTCCTGGGCTGCCGTCTACGAACTTCTCGCCAAACAACCGGGTGACAACTTTTTAGCCGGCCACGGTCTCACTCTCGACGCAACCGGCAATTTTCTGCATAGCCCATCGAAATTCGTCGCCGCCATCGGCGTCCGCGACCTCATCGTCGTCGAAACTCCCGACGCGCTCCTGATCGTTCCCCGCGAGCGCGCCCAGGACGTAGCGAGACTCGTAAAATCGCTCGAAGAACGGAAGCTGACCAAACTTCTGTAGCGGAGTTTGCTGGCCAGCAGGCCAATCCGGCTGTTTGGCGGAGATATCGCTTCGCGTATACTTTCCATTGCCTTCTATGACTGCCATAAAATTTGGAACGGATGGCTGGCGCGGCGTGATTGCCGAGGACTTCACGTTTGCGAACGCACGCATCGTGGCGCAAGCCATCGCGCGGTACGTCGTGCGCTGCGAGGACCCGCGCAAGGGCGTGCTGGTTGGATACGACCACCGCTTTGCGTCCGATAGCGTAGCCGCGGCGGTCGCTGAAGTGATTGCCTCGACCGGCACGCCTGTATGGCTAGCGGACAAGCCCTGCCCCACGCCCGCAATTTCACTGCTAGTTCGCCAGCGCGCGGCCGCAGGCGGCATCCTCATCACGGCGAGCCATAATCCCTACCAGTGGAACGGCATTAAGTACAAAGCCAGCTACGGCAGCAGTGCTCTGCCTTCGATCGTCGCGCAGATCGAAATCGAACTTGCTGAAGTTCAAAAGCGCGTAACCGCACCGCTACCTCCTCGGAAAGAAATCACGCAATCGCTGGAGCCCCGCGCGCCTTATCTCGATACCATCGAGAAACTGATCGACTGGAAGCGGCTGCGTGAAGCAAATCTCAGGTTTGTCTCCGACCCGATGCACGGCTCCGCGACGGGCCTGTTGCCCGCGCTCTTCGCGCGAAACGGAATCGCCTGCGACGAAATTCGCGGTTCGCGCGACCCGCGCTTCGGCGGCGTGCACCCCGAACCCATTCCGCCGCATATCGCGCCCCTGCAGGAGGCCGTCATCGCCGGCAAGTATGACGCCGGCCTGTGCGCGGACGGCGATGGAGATCGCATCGGCGCGGTCGACCGCGACGGCTCGTTCGTCAATCCGCACCAAATCTTTGCGCTTCTCGTTTGGCATCTTGCGGGCACGCGCAATTTGCCAGGCGACATCGCAAAAACTTTTTCCGTTACCAAGCTTATCGACAAACTCGCGGCCAAATTTGGCCGCAAGCTCCATGAAGTGCCCATAGGCTTCAAATACATTTGCGAGTTGATGCTCGAACAAAACATCCTGATCGGCGGCGAAGAGAGCGGCGGCATCGGCACGAGCCTTTATCTGCCTGAGCGCGACGCCACGGTTTGCGCGCTATTTCTTGCCGAACTTATGGCCTGGCACGGCAAGTCGCTGGGCGACATGCTGCGTACGCTCTATGCCGAATTCGGCGAATACCATTACGGCCGCGTGGATCTCGACGTCACGCCACACCAGAAAGAAAAAGCCGTCGTCTACTTTTCCGGTGACAACCTAACTCGCTTCCTGGACTGGCCTATCGTGCGGCGCGAAAACATGGACGGCATCAAAATCTATCTCGGCGAGATCGGCTGGCTGTTGGTTCGCGCATCCGGCACGGAGAATCTGCTTCGAGTTTATTGCGAAACATCTAAGGTGGAGACGACGCAACGCGTACTCGATGCCGTACCCAAACTTGTCCGGGCTTTGTAGGTGCAATCATGGAAACGATCAATCTAAGAGACAAATTCAGCCGCTTCACCGACTACTGCAACCCCCGGGTAATTGGCGAGGTGAACGACTGTCACGTCAAAGCGGTAAAACTAAAAGGCGAATTTATTTGGCATCATCACGACAACGAAGACGAGTTGTTCCTCGTCGTCAAAGGAACCCTGCGCATGAAATTCCGCGGGCGCGACGCCATCGTGAACGAGGGTGAATTTGTCGTTGTGCCGCGCGGCGTGGAGCATTGCCCCGTCGCGGACGAAGAAGTGCACATCGTGCTTATCGAACCGAAGACCACCCTGAACACAGGCAATATCACCAATGAAAGGACGGTTGCCCACCTCGAGCGAATCTGATCCGCATAATTGCTCGGGGCACGGCTCAATCTCCCATGGAACACCGCTTCTACACTCTCGACGTTTTCACCACCACGCGGTTTGAAGGCAATCCGCTCGCCGTCTTCACCGATGGCGACAGCCTTTCGGACGACCAGATGCAAGCCATCGCGCGCGAAATGAATCTCGCGGAAACGGTCTTCGTCCAAAAGCCGACCGATGAGCGCGCTCTCGCCCGCTTGCGCATCTTCACCACGCGCGAAGAGTTGAAACTGGCCGGCCACCCGGTCGTTGGCACGTGGTTTCTTCTTGCCGAACTGGGCGTCGTTCCGGCACAAGAAGGCGGCGTACACGTAATGCAGGAAACCGGTGCCGGCGTCCTTCCCGTCGAAATTCGTTTCAAGGACGGCCGTCCCCAGCGCGTCACCATGACCCAGACGGAAGCGGCATTTCGTCCCGTCAAGTTTAAAAAAACTGCCCTGGCCAAATCGCTGGGCCTGGCTCCGAAAGATTTCGATTCTCATCTGGATCCCGAGTGCGTTTCGACCGGCATCTTCAATCTCATGGTGCCTCTCAAGAATCGCGCGGCGCTCGGGAAAATCGCCATGAACATGTTCGAACTGCGCAAGCTGCTCGGCAAAAATGCCACCATGGCCTACTGCTTCGCAACCGGAGGCAACGGTAAGGTTTTCTCTCGAGGCATGCTCCCCTGGGAGATTTACGAAGACCCCGCAACGGGCTCCGCCGCCGGCTCGCTCGGGGCGTACCTGGTGCGTCACGGCAAACTCGCACCCGGCCACACGCTCAGCATCTTGCAAGGCGAGGAGATGGGACGTCCGAGCCACATCGAAGTGGAAGTCACACAAAGCGGCAAGAAACTGGTGCCGCGTGTAAGCGGCGCCGCCGTCAAAGTTTTCGAAGGCACGATCCGAGTCTAGTCTGGCACGATTCGGGCGTCACTGGCGTCTAACAATCAAAGAGAAATTGGCAGATTGACCATGCTCTCGCGCTTGCAACTCCGCGTTCGAAACCGCAGATTGGGCAGCAGCCGATCCACCTTTTTCTCCAGCGTCAACTCATCCCTCTTTGCACAGTCCATGCTCGGTTGTGTGCTTGTTTTGCTGATTGTTTTCATGATGTACGCTCCTTCCCACCACGGCATGGCAATCGACCGATATATCTCCCACAGTGCAACACCGATGCCAGCGGCCCTCCGCGATGATGCCATGATCGTCATGGTCACACGGGACGGGACCATTTACTTTGGAAACGTCAAGGTGGCTGCTGAAGACTTAGCGGGGCAGATTCGGCAACGCCTGCAGAGTGGCGCGCAGCGTAAGGTTTTCTTCGTCGTTGACCAACGCGCACAATTCGGGGATCTTGCAATCGCTTTGGACGAAGTGCACCACGCTGGGATACAGGATATCGCGTTCCTCGCGGAATTTCCGGTGATGCACAGATGAGCTTGTGTCTTGATAAACAGAATCGAAAACGCGGCGCAGGCTAATCGCTCTTCAACGATTTATGGACAGCATCCAAGATGCCATTCACAAACGCGCCGGCCTCTTCAGAGGAAAATTTCTTAGCCAAGTCAACTGCCTCGTTCAGGATCACTTTTGGCGGTGTGTCCGTTGTCCGCAGTTCGTAAATCGCAAGCCGCAAAATCGCTCGGTCGATCACCGCGAGCCGCTCGAGCCGCCAATTTTCGGCCTGCTTGACGATCAGTTCGTCGATGGCCGCCGTATCTTTCACGGTTCCTTCAAACAGACGGTTCGCAAACGCGCGCGTGGAATCCGCCGCTTTCGCCGCTCGCCAGAATTTCGCTTCCAGTTTCGCGGGCTCCTGCTCGCTCATGTCCCACTGGAAGAGCATCTGCATCGCGAATTCGCGGGATTTTGTGCGCAGTGACACTTTACCTGCGCCGCGGCTTTCCGCTTGCCGACGGCTTCGCCTGGGTTCCGCGTAATTTGTGAGACAGATGCCCCATTTCAATCGCCGCAAGCCCCGCCTCGAATCCTTTGTTGCCGCCCTTAAGCCCCGCGCGATCAATCGCCTGCTCCAAGGTGTCGCAGGTCAGCACGCAGAAGATAATCGGCACGCCCGAGTCCATCTGTGCGAGCTGCAATCCGCGCGCCGTCTCCGAACAGACGTAATCGTAATGCGACGTTTCGCCGCGAATCACGCATCCGATGGCAATCAGCGCATCGTAGCGCCCCGTCATCGCTAGTTTTTTCGCCGTCAGCGGCAATTCGAACGAACCGGGCACGCGCACGACGTCCACGTCCTTGCTCGCCGCTCCGGCGCGCTCCAGCGCATCCGCTGCCGCGGCCAGAAGCCGCTCGGTAATAAAACTATTGAAGCGGCTCACAACAATCCCGAAACGTAATCCTCCCGCAGTCAATTTACCGCTGATCTTGTTGGGCTCCAATTTTTCCGCCATCTTAAATCTTCCGCGCTTTGTGTCCGCCATTGCACCTGCAATCACCGCCGCGTTCGCTCTTCTCCTTTACTTCCTTTGCCTCATCTATCTCATTTACTTCCCAACGAATTTTGCCGGCCTTTTTTCCAAAAACGCTTTCGTCCCTTCGCGCATATCTTCTGTTGCACAAGCCAAACCAAACAACGTGGCTTCGAGGAACAACCCTTCTTCCTGCGGCATTTCCATGCCGCGTTCGATCGCTTCCATCGCATACTTCACGGCAACTGGCGCATTGGCAATAATCTTTTTTGCCAAAGCTTCGGCCGCCGGCAAAAGCTCCGCAGTTTCATAAATATGATTCACGAGACCGATGCGCAGGGCCTCTTCCGCGGAGATCATCTCTCCCGTCAAACAGAGTTCCTGAGCAACGCCTTTGCCGCATAGCCGCGCCAGCCGCTGCGATCCCCCATATCCTGGAATGATTCCCAGCTTCACTTCCGGCTGGCCCAGCCTTGCGCTCTTGCTGGCGATTCGAATCGTGCACGCAAGCGCAACCTCACATCCTCCGCCCAGTGCAAATCCGTTGATAGCGCAAATCGATGGCTTCCCCATCGTCTCCAACTGGTGAATCACTCCCTGCCCGAACAGTGAAAACTCTTTGCCGTTCACGGGCGTCTGCTGAGAAAGTTCACCAATGTCCGCTCCGGCAACGAACGACTTTTCTCCCGCTCCGGTCAAAATCAAGACGCGCACCGCGTCATTCCCGCGCGCATCGAGCAGCACCTGTTGCAGCTCTTCCACCGTCTTGCGGTTCAATGCGTTCAGCACTTTCGGCCGGTTGAACGTAATGAACGCGATCCCATCTCTTTTATCGTAAAGCAAGTTTTCGTAAGTCATCCGCGTCTCTCGCACACCGCAAGCCTTTTTTTGTGGGCGCACGCATGCTGCGCCGCATCCGAACAAATCCTAAAATTTCATGGCTTTCGGTTTCTGAGGATCCGAATAATCGTAAAATCCACGTCCCGCTTTCCGTCCGTTCCACCCCGCCAAAACCATCCGCTTCAAAAGCGGCGGCGAGGCAAACCGTTTCTCATGGAACTCATCGAACATGATCTGCGAAATGTAATAGGTCGTATCCAATCCCACGAAATCCAGGAGTGTTAGCGGTCCCATCGGATGACCGCAACCGAGCTTCATCGAGTTGTCTATATCCTCGATCGATCCCACGCCTTCTTCTAGCGCGCGAATCGCGTCCAGCAAATACGGCACGAGCAGTCGGTTCACAATGAATCCAGTCGAGTCGTGCGCGCGCACCGGCATCTTCCCCAACTTCGCCCCGAACGCCACCATCTCTTCATAAACGTCCGCGTCCGTCGCGATCGTCCGCACCACTTCCACCAGCTTCATCACCGGAACGGGATTGAAGAAATGCAATCCCACAAAGCGCTGCGGCCGTTTCGTCGCCGTGGCAATTTCCGTAATCGTCAGCGATGAAGTGTTGCTCGCAAAAATCGTGGATGGAGGGCACAGCGCGTCCAGCGCGGAAAAAAGTTCGCGCTTCGCCGGCAACTGCTCGATGATCGCCTCGACGATCAAATCGCAATCCTTCAAGTCCCCCAGAGCCGTCGTCCCACGCAGCCGCCCGCGAATTTCGCTCTGCGCTGCTGCCGCAATAGTTCCCTTCTCGACTAGCCGGGCCAAATTCTTCTCAATACTCTTGAGCCCCTTGTCGACAATCTCAGGGCTCACTTCCCGCACCACGGTCGCATACCCTGCCGCCGCGCACACCTGCGCGATCCCCGACCCCATCAACCCACACCCCACAACTCCCACTTTGTGAATCGCCATTTTTTCCTCGTGGAATTCCCGCCCGCCACTCCGGCAGAAGAAACTACAAAAACGCGCTAATTGTAGGGGCACGATACATCGTGCCCTCTTCCCGCGCGACCAAAGTCTACCAGAGACGAACTTCCTTTACGTCCTTTACTTCCACTGCCTCATTTACCTCAGTTGTTCATCGCTTCCACAATCATCGCAATTCCCTGCCCGCCCCCAATGCAAGCCGTTGCTAGTCCATAGCGCAAACTATTGCGGCGCAATTCGTTCAAAATCGTGATCAGCAGCCGCGTTCCGGAAGCGCCAAGCGGATGCCCAAGCGCAATCGCTCCCCCATTCACATTCGTCTTGTCCCTATTCAAACCGAGCACCCTCTCTACGGCAAGATACTGCGCCGCAAACGCTTCATTCACTTCCACGCGGTCCATTTGCTCAAGCGTCAATCCCGCTAGCTTCAGCGCTTTTTGCGACGAAGGCACCGGCCCAATACCCATAATGCTTGGATCGACTCCCGCCGTCGCCCAGGACACAATTCGGCCAATCGGCTTCAGCCCGCGCTCTTTCGCTGTCTTTTCGCGTGTCACTACCACCGCGGCCGCGCCGTCCACGATACCGCTCGCGTTTCCTGCGGTCACAATTCCATCCTTTTTGAATGAGGGCGGAAGCTTTTCCAGCGTTTCCATCGTCGTTTCCGGCCGACGGTGATCGTCCTCGCTAACCACAATCGTTTTCTTGCCTTGCTTCACTTCCACGGGCGCCAACTCTTCCTTCATCCGGCACGCTTTGTACGCGGCATCCGCCGCCTGCTGGCTGCGCAACGCATATGCGTCGGCATCTTTACGTGTGATCTTGTGCTGCTCCGCCAATTTCTCCGCGGTCATCGCCATCGGCAACCCGCAATAACTGTCGGTCAATCCCACAAACAGAAAATCCTCGAGCGCCCCGCCTCCCAACTTCAAACCATTTCGCGCTCCGCGAATCACAAACGGCGCTTGCGTCATGTTTTCCATGCCGCCCGCAAGCACCATCGTCGCTTCGCCTAGCAGCAAGCGTTGCGCCGCCTGCGACACTGCTTCAATTCCCGAGCCGCACAGCCGGTTCACAGTAACCGCAGGTGTCTCGGTTTTCAGTCCCGCTTTCAATCCCACGTGCCGCGCGCCATAAATCGCATCCGCGCTCGTCTGCATCACGTTGCCAAAAATCGCGTGGTCGAAATCCCCGGGATCCACGCCCGAACGCCGAATCGCTTCTTTCGAAGCATGCGCCGCCAGATCAATCGCGCTTACCTCCGAAAACGCCCCGGTGTACCGCGCCATTGGCGTCCGCGCTCCCGCCACAATCACCACATCCGTTGGAAACATATTCGCCTCATTTCTCCAGTTTCTTCGCCGGATTCCAGTGCGCCCAGTCCTCGGTCGGCGACTCAATATCGCCGATTATCTCCAAGCGCCCCGCCATGAATCCAAAGATATCGTCTGCTTTTCGTTGTTCATGACCCGGCTTCAACACAACTTCCCGCTGCGCCTTCTTGCCGCGATTGCGCCGCTTCGCCGGTTCTTTTTGCTTCGCGCCCATTCAATCATTTTGCCATGCCCGGCTCGCACTTTACAGTGACGCGGATTTGCACTACACTGTAGTGCATGAAAACCGAAGTCTACAGCTGGCGCGTCTCCCGCGAGCTCAAGTCTGATCTTGAGCGCGCGGCCCGTCATCGCCGCGTCTCGCTATCTTCAATCCTGGAAGAGGCCGCCCGTAAATGGCTCGCGGAGAGCGCCGCAAGCGTCTCCGATGATGAATCTCAAAGAAAACTACACGCAGCCGTCGAACCCTTTATTGGCACTCTTTCCGGCCTTCATACAGCCGACGCACAATCCGTTCGTAAGGTAGTCAGGCGTCGCCTCGCGCGTCGCTATGGCCGCTGACGCACTCATCGATTCCGGGGCGATTGTCGCCATGCTGGATAAGACTGACCCTTGGCATCGGCTATGCCAAGAAGCATTTCGCCAGCTTCACTTGCCATTACTCACCTCTGAGGCAGTGCTAACCGAAGTATTCCATTTCGTTGGCGAAGCACAATCCAAAATGGAAAACGCGTGGAAGTTTGTCCGCTCGGGAGCGCTCGTTCTGGGAAGGATCGACCACCAGGAGTTGCCACAAGTGCACGCCCTGATGTCACGCTATTGGGATCGTCCGATGGATTTTGCCGACGCCACTCTCGTTCACCTCGCTAAACGCGAGTCCATCTCCGCCATACTGACCATCGATCACGCCGATTTCACCACCTACCGCATCGAGGGCAAACGCCAATTCAAAATCGTGCCGCTTGACCGGCCTCGCTAGGCCGATCGCGAGAGCGCACTCTTCAGACCTTCGGCGTTTCCAGCGTTACCACCGTATCGCCGCCTTTCTTCCGCGCCTCTTCCACGCTAAATTCGGCCCGGTTGATCAAATCCGTAACTATATCTTCGCTGTCGAATTCATGTTTGGCGACTGCTTCCACGATTCCCGCGCTTAGCGTGATCTGCGTCGTGTCCCACGGCGGGCGCAAACCGCTCGCCGCGCGGCGCAATTTATCCGCAAGATTCTGCGCACCGGCAAGCGTCGTGTCCGGCAAAATAAATGCCAGCGACCACGAAGTATATTTCACCGCAACATCGTTCTGCCGAACGATCGGCTGCAGCGAACGCGCCAGTTGTTCCAAAAACCGCTCCAGCGGTGATTCGCCCTGCTGCCGCAAGATGTCCGCGCCGCGATCGATTTGCAAAATGGCGAGCGCGAGCGGCGTGCCCTGGCTGCGCGCGCGGTCCGCTTCCGTCAAGAGGCAGCTCTGGTACGAACTGCGGCTCAGCAACCCCGTGCGTTCATCGGAAACGCCCATGCGGCGCACCAGGGAGCGCAGCCGCGTGTGGCTCACGCTCATCAGCATTTGGTCGCCGATGGCCTGCAAGAAATAAGCCTCGTTCGGCTTCCATTTGTGAGGCTCGGCATGGCCCACGATCAGCATCCCCGCCGGAGCTTGCGTCTCTTTGTCTGTAATCATCACGCCAAGCGCCGTTGCCAGCCCCAGCTCTTTGAGAATCGATCCTTCCGTGCCGTCGACAACCAATCCGCCGAGTTCGTCCGGTTCCGCCTTTTCCATTTCCGCGAGAAGCAGCACAACCTGCGCTCCCGGCGCAGCCTTGCTGGACTGGCCACAGAATTCCGCGGACATCTCTGGAGGGCGGCCCGGCGCACCCACGACAGCGATGCAGCGAGTGGCGTTCAGGTGAGATCCCACTTCGCTCACCGCCGTGTTCAGCATCGCACGCGGAGTTTGTTGGCGAAAAATTTTCTGGTTGATTTCGGAGATTTTGGAAAGGTCGCGCAGCGTCTCCGCGCTGTACACGCCGGTCCTGGTGGTGATTTGAACGGGCTGCGCCTCGACGACGGGCGCCGGTGGCGCAGCCGCCGTGGGTTCTTGCTTTGGTTTAACTGCGCCAGGAGGCCACCAGTTCGCCAACTGGTACAGATTTTGCAGTCGCGCGTTGCGCGCTTCTTCCCCGGGAAACATGCTGGCGATCTTTTGCAGCCTTTCCAGCGCCTTGGATTGCAGCGAGTACTGCAGGAAAATCTCCGTTTGCACGATCAGGTCTTCGAGCGCTTGGGCATGCCGCCCCTCTTCCGTGCTCGGTTGCGGCTGCGCGACGCTTGCTCCAGTGCCGGTATGGGAAGGTGGCGGTGGGGCCGAGGACATGGATTTCGCCAGGCGGCTCCCCACTCTCTTCATAAACCCATCGTCGACGTGGCCGCGAAGTTTCTCCAGCCGCTCCTGGTTCCGAAAGTCGTAAGCGTCGATATCCACCAGCCGCTCGAGCGAATCGCAGGCTTTGCGGAAATCGCCACCCTTGAAATACACATCGAACAGCTTTACGAGGATTTCGAAATACTGCGACTCGCGATTGAGCTCGTTGTAAACCGTGGCCCAGAATTCCATCATGGCTTGCGAGTGAGGATGCTTGGAGGCCACGGCGTCCAAATGCGTGGCGAAATCATTCTGGCGCTTATCCGCGAACATGCGGCGCTTCAGCG
The DNA here is from genome assembly GCA_041486245.1 of Candidatus Acidiferrum sp. Classification (GTDB taxonomy): domain Bacteria; phylum Acidobacteriota; class Terriglobia; order Acidiferrales; family UBA7541; genus Acidiferrum. Next base: position 10,792 of record JBGPLB010000025.1, on the reverse strand, counting down.
CTTGGAGCACGTCCACGCCTTTTGCGGTTTGCGCGGAGGACGCATAGGCATCGGCAAGCTCGAACAGCCGCTCCGCGCCCGCGTTTTTTTCACGCAAGAGCTTTTCGAGAATCTCGCGTGCCCGGTCGAGATTCCCGCCGCGAATCAGGGCGTCGCTAAAAGTCTCAAGAAAAACCGAGTCGCTCTCGGTGCGCGCAAATGGTTCGAGAAGAGTGGCCGCCTCCGCTGCCTCGTTGCTGCGCAGTTTTGCTTGCGCGTAGAGCAACGCAACGCTGCGCTCTTGCGGCGCAAGCTTGTAGGCCCGGCCGAGCAGTTTTAGCGCGTCGGCGTCGGCGCCTGCAGCGGAAGCCAGCTGCCCCGCTCTCAGAAACGTGCGCGCCGCCAGCGCGTTTTTTCCGATCTGCTCCGCCGCTTCGGCCAACTTTAGTTGGCGGTTGAGATTTTCCGGGTCGAGCTGCGCGATTCGCTCCCAACAAAAAAGCGCGTCTTCGTGGCGCCCCGCGCTTGCGAACAATTCCGCGGCCTTGGTGTACTGATCGACGGCTTCTTCGGGATGATTCTGCTTTTGCTGCAGAAACGCATGCCGGGCGATGCGTTCCGGCGGTTGGCCGGCGGAGCTGCTTCGAAGAAAGCGATTATAGATGGCCAGCGCTTTGGTTTCGTCGCGCGGTTCGATCAGCAAATCGAAGAGTAGCCCGTAATAAACGGCGGCACGCTCCGGTTGATCCATCCGCGCGTAGAGATCTCCCAGCGCCTGGGTCGCCTCCTGATGCTGCGGCGCCTCATCGAGCACGGCCAAATAGGCTTCGATGGCGTCCTCGACACGGTTCTTTTCGAGGAATCGCTTTGCGCGGTCCAAATGCTTGCTGACGTCTGCGGCCATCGGTCCTGATTGCCTTTGCGGTGCCAGTCGGCTGACTAGAACATTTTGTGCCAAGTCGTGCGCGATGCGAGGCGCGAACGACCTCTTGCAACTATATACCGCGGGAGCAAGGCGGGCAAAACTCCCGTAATGTATCGATGCAGTATGCATCACCGCGTCGCTCGCGGCGAACGGACGCGCCGTGGACTTGCCGAGCGAACGGGCTGCGCCGCGCTGTGATTTGTGGCAAACTGATTGTTTACACGGCATGGTTTCGAGCGACGTGTGGCTTCCCTGCCCCGGAGCGATGGCCCGCCGTCGATAACCCAACAGGAAAAAACTGCAGGTGGTAGCAGACCCGAATGGACCCGAAGTTCATACGCAATTTTTGCATCATCGCGCACATCGATCATGGCAAGTCTACGCTCGCGGACCGGTTGCTCGAGATGACCGGCGCGCTTTCGCAGCGCGAGATGCATGAGCAGGTGCTCGACTCCATGGATCTCGAGCGCGAGCGCGGCATCACCATCAAAGCGAAAAGCATCCGGCTGCACTACACCGCGAAGGATGGAAACATCTACCAGCTAAATTTGATCGACACGCCCGGACACGTGGATTTTTCCTACGAAGTGTCGCGGGCGCTTTCTGCCTGTGAAGGCGCGCTGCTCGTTGTCGACGCCAGCCAGGGCGTTGAAGCTCAGACCGTTGCAAACACCTTTCTCGCCGCGGGCAATAATCTGACGATCGTTCCGGTCATCAACAAAATTGATTTGCCCGCCGCGCAGCCCGATTTCGTCAAAGAGCAGATTGAAAGCGTGCTGGCAATTCCCGCGGCGGACGCTTTACTGATCAGCGCGAAGAGCGGACTCGGAGTCGAGGAGGTTCTCGAAGCCATTGTGAAGCGCATCCCGCCGCCGAAAGGCAGCTCGGAAAATCCGCTGCAGGCGCTGATCTTCGATTCGTGGTTCGACATTTATCGCGGAGCCGTGGTCCTCGTACGCGTGATGGAGGGCCACGTCACCAAGCAAATGAAAATCCGGCTGTGCTACAGCAACGAGGTGCACGAGGTCGAAACGCTTGGCACTCTCACGCCGAAGCCCGTCGCCCTCGATGAACTTGGCGCGGGCGACGTGGGCTTCATCGTCGCCAACATCAAGCGTGTGGCGGATGCCCGCATGGGCGATACCGTCACGGAAGCGAGCCGGCCCGCCGCGCCGCTGCCAGGATTTGAAGCCATCAAACCGATGGTGTTCGCCGGGCTTTTTCCCGTGCTCGCGGATGACTACGAGCCGCTGCGCGACGCGCTCGGCAAGTTGCAATTGAACGACGCGGCATTTTTCTATGAGCCGGAAAATTCCGTGGCTCTTGGCTTCGGATTCCGCTGCGGTTTTCTCGGCCTGCTGCACATGGAAATCGTGCAGGAGCGGCTGGAACGGGAATTCGGTCTAAACCTGATCACCACGGCGCCCAGCGTGCGTTACCGCATCACGCGCGTTACCGGCGAAGTGATTGAAGTCGACAGCCCGGCGAAATTCCCGAATCCCAGCGACATCGAAAAAATCGAAGAGCCGATTATCAAAGCGATGATCATCACCAACGAAGAGTCCGTCGGCGGAATCCTTCAGCTCTGCCAGGAAAAGCGCGGCACGCAGAAAAATTTCGAGTATCTTTCGCCGACGCGCGTAATGCTTACCTACGAACTGCCGCTCAACGAAATCGTGCTCGACTTCTACGACCGGCTGAAGAGCGTTTCACGCGGCTACGCTTCGCTGGACTACCATCTGGCCGGGTACAGCGAATCCGACCTGGTGAAATTGGACGTGCTCGTCGGCGGCGAACCGGTTGACGCGCTGGCGCTTATCATCCACCGAGAAACTTCCTACGAGCGCGGCCGTGAGCTTGTTACGCGGCTGCGCAAACTCATTCCGCGGCAGATGTTCGAGGTGCCGATTCAAGCTGCGATCGGCAGCCGCGTGATCGCGCGCGAAACTGTCGCGGCGATGCGCAAAAACGTTCTTGCCAAGTGCTACGGCGGAGACATTTCGCGCAAACGCAAACTGCTCGAAAAACAAAAAGAAGGCAAGCGCCGCATGAAGCGCGTCGGCCAAGTCGATATTCCCCAGGAGGCTTTTCTTGCCGTCCTTAAAGTCGCCTCCTCCTCCGACGACGATTAAAGGAGCACTCGCCATTCTGTTGTGAACTGCCGGTTAGTCCTCCTTTTTCATTACTTGTGTAGTCAGTTTGCCGCGGTGGAGTTGGATGGCAACGCTATCGCCGAGCTGGACCTGGGCGGCGTCGCGTAGAAGATTGCCGGTGCCGTCCGTGGCGATGGCGTAGCCGCGTTCGAGGACGCGGAGCGGGCTGCGCTCTTCCAGCTGGATAGCCAAGCGCTCGAAGCGTTCACGCTTGGCGCGCAAGAGGCGTTCGGCGCGGACACCGAGATCGGCGCTGCGCTTTTCGAGGCGCAGGCGGAACGCTGAAATTTTCACGCGAAAATCGAATGTGGCAATACGCAGATGCAGCGTGGTGAAGCGTTTGCGCGATTGTACAAGGCGCGCGCGCAGGCCGAGGGCGAGACGCGAAGTCATTTCGTCGGCGCGCTGGCGCTGCTGGCGGAGCAAATCGAGAGGGCGGCGGAAGCCGCGGCGGGCAGAAAGTTCGTGGACGCGCTTGCTGAGGTCGAGGAGGCGGTAGCGGACGAGGCTGGCGAGCGTCTCGCGCAGGTCGGCGATGTGCTTATCGAATTCGCGGCGCGTCTGGACGACGAGCTCGGCCGCGGCGGAGGGAGTGGAAGCGCGAACGTCAGCGACAAAATCGGCGATAGTGAAATCGGTCTCGTGGCCGACGCCGGAAATGACGGGAATTTCGGAAGCCGCGATGGCGCGGGCAAGCGGTTCCTCGTTGAAGGCCCAAAGATCTTCCATGGAACCGCCGCCGCGCGCGAGAATCAAAACGTCTACAAGTTTTTTCTGATTGAAGAATTTCAGGGCTTTAACGATTTCCGCGGCGGCGCCTTCGCCTTGGACGCGCACGGGAAAAACCAGCAAATGAACATTAGGAAAGCGGCGACGCAGAATGCGCACGACGTCGCGGACAGCTGCGCCACGCGGCGAGGTGATCAGGCCGATGCGGCTTGGGAGCATCGGGAGCGGCTTTTTGCGCGCGGCCGCGAACAAGCCTTCCGCTTCGAGACGTTTTTTCAATTGCTCGAACGCCAGCTGCAGCGCACCGAGGCCGACGGGTTCGATGTTTTCGACGTAGATTTGGTATTCACCGCGAGCTTCGTAAACGCTGATGGAGCCGCGAACGGTGACGTGCAAGCCGTCTTCGGGACGAAACTTGATGCCGCGCTGCTGCTGCTTGAAGAAAACGCATCGAACTTGGGAGCGGTCGTCCTTGAGTGTGAAATAGATGTGACCGGATTGTGCTTCGCGGCAGTTGGAAATTTCGCCTTCCACCCAGATGTCCGCGAAATTCTTGCCGAGGAGATCGCGGATGCGTGCGGTGAGCTCGCTGACGGTCAGGGCGCGTCGCGTGGGTTGGAGGTTGAAGGTGAGTTGGCTCATGGGCGGTGACTCGTGACTCGTGACTGGTGACTGGTGGAAGAGGCCAGAAATTGGACGGTGGAGACTGAGGGCCAGATTTGGAGGGCGATGGCGGCCGGTACACGCCACCCCCCCTGTTTTTTGTAAGAGTGGCAAACAAAGGGCTTAGGCTTGACGGGGTTTGTAAGAGTGGCAGGGAAAGGACTTAAAGTGGCTTTGTTTTCAGTGAGTTGCGCACGGCTCGTAAGAGTGGTAAGTGAAGGACTTAGGAAGAAGGAGGGGTGCGAGTGGAGAGGCGACAGCCCACAGTTTGGTCGGGAATGAGCGGAGAGCCTGACGCAGAGGGACGGAGTAGACAGAAGAAGAGCGGGCATGGCGTTAGCCTCCGTTTCTCCTCCGCGCCGCAAACTATACAATTATATCACATAGGTACTCTTTGTCAAGTAATTACTGTAAGTGGTTTGTTTGCTGGGGGATAGCTTGTCGTTCGAACCGCAGAGGAGAAGGAAAAGTGATCGGACAGCTCCAGCAGAAGGGCGGACCGCCTCGGAAGGCGGTCCCTACAGTTGCCAGAACTTAAAATTTGAATTCGAGGCGGGCGTATCCGGGAACGATGCGGCCCCGATTGCGCATGGGGGTGAACTCCCACTGCATGGCAGCTTGGACGGCAGCATCGTCAAGGGCTTTACCGGCGCTCCGGCGGACCTGGGCAGTTCGAACGTGGCCGTGTTCATCCAGTTGCACATCAAGAATAACCGTGCCGTGGCCAGCGTGAGGATCGACTGGCTTGGCTTTATAGATCGGAACGGCCTGAACAATGGGCGGGCCCTGGTAGTCATCGGAGTCGACAATTTTTTCGGGATTCACACCTTCCAATGCGACCATGGAATCCAAAAGGGGGGTCACGGGTTCTTCGATTTGATCGATCGTGACGCGGAGGACTAGCTCGCCCCGTTCCGTCACCTCAATCGTTCGGGGAATGCGTTTGCCGTTCCAGCCGGAAAAATCGGAGTAGGTGCTCACTCTCGGGGCCACGTAAGCTGCTTGCAGAAGCCCGTCAGAGTCGAACCAGTAGGCTTGGCCGGTGACGGGTTGATTGTTGGCGTCTACCTGACCGCGGGCAACACGGACGGTATTCGCTCCGTGAAGTTGCACGGCGGACTGTCCCCAGTCTCCTTCGAAGAAAGAGCCGTCCGTTCTAGGGAAGTGGCCGTTCAATTCATCGAGGAATGCATCAACTTGCCGCGGCGAGAAGTTGGAACCACTGATCTTGCGGTAGGTAAGGTCGCCGGCCTGGCTTTCCACTACGCTCACGCTTCCAAGTACCGCTTCGCGCTTCCATTTCGTGGGAGATTCCCAGAGTTCGTCGTAACTGCCGTTGGAATTGCCGGCGTATTGAACGGTGGCATGAAGATGGAACGGCTTGTTGCCTTCCACATGCAGATCGCTCAGCTCCCGTGACTTTTTGATTCGTTCGAAGAAAGGAATGACCGCGAGGCTCGCACCGTTTGCACCAAGCAACTCCATCTTTGCTTCGAACCGGATGGAGATATCGGTGTTCACCTGGACGGGAGAGCCGTCGACAAGAAAGGGCTTAAACTTCCATTTCTTGACTTGTTCGACTGCAGGCTCCGACAGGACGACGTTCTTGGAGATGGGGGAGCCGATTTCACGAATGATACCGTTGCGGTCGATTTTTAGGTTGATGGTCATCAAGCCCGTGGCGGGGAAGTTGTGAACGGGGGGCCATTGCAAGGGCGGCACGTCGAGCTTGTAATCTTGAAGGGCAGACTCAGGTACAGAGACAAATCGAGCGCGGGCGGCGAGGCCAGTGTCGTCTTTGATGGCGAAAAGGGAAGGATCTTCCTGGAGCGGTTCGAGGAGGGTCAGGCGTCCCACGAGGCCGACGTATTTGCCTTCCGCGCTTTTCGCGGAGAGTTCCAAGGATTCTGGAACTCGTTTGTTGCCAAATGTACGATAGGCACCAAACTGGGCTCCTGATGTTCGAGCAAAAGCCTGTTGGACCGTACCATCGGCATTGAAGCAGATCGAATTGTGAATGCCAATCTTGTCTGAGCCTTGCGTGAATTCGGATTGCCACTCGGCGCAACGATGATTTGGCGAGCCCGTAAGCTCGACGTTTGCGCTCTTGAGTTCCTCAAGCGGCACGGGATGGAGCGCGTCGGTAATTAATTCGTGCAGCCACCACGGGAAGTAATCGGAAGAATTGGACTCAGAGTAGTGTGGTCCGTTTTGAACGGCGGCTTGCGAAAAAATTGGCGACGTGATTTGGCGGCGCCATATATCGGGCGCTGCCCACCACAGTTCAACATCCGCAGTGAACTCGGGATGCTCGTTCTTGGGGTCTGCAGCGTGGAGCTTGAGATGAAAAGGCGGCGAGCCCGAGTCCGTAAGGCTTGATAGCTGCGATGCTCTTGCGACCAGGGTCTTGAATTCTTGTGCGTCGTCTTGGGCCGTTGCGGCAAAGGCGATCCCTAAAAAAACGGCAAGAAGGGATAAATGCTTCATCGGGCTAGCAAAGATAGCAGCTAATTAAATGTTAAGCAACGGTGAGGCATGAAGGGGCCGCCCAAGGGCGGTCCCTACAGCGCGTGGGTAGGCTTGAGAGCGGGCTAAGGCTTCGCGGGAGCGGGGGCCGGCGCGGCTGCGGGCGCGGGTTTTGTATTGAAATTGACCTTGGGAACTTCGCGGGCGCCGGGTTCGGTTTTGAAGTAGGCGTCGTTGCGGGTGAAGCCGCCGAAGCTGGCTACGAGGCTGTTCGGGAAAAGCGAAATGTAGGTGTTGTAGTCCTGAACGGTTTCATTGTAACGGCGGCGCTCGACGGCGATGCGGTTTTCCGTTCCGGCCAGCTCGTCCTGGAGGCGGAGGAAGTTTTCGTTGGATTTCAGCAGCGGATAATTTTCCGTCAGGACGAGAACTTTGGCGAGAGAGGCTTCGAGCTGACTGTTCGCGGCGATTTTGTCGGTGGGAGTGGTGGCGTTCAGATAGCCGGCGCGGGCTTTGGCGATTTCATCGAAGACCTCGGTTTCATGCTGGGCGAAACCTTTAACGGTCTCAACGAGGTTGGGAATCAAGTCGGCGCGGCGCTGCAGAACGACGTCCACCTGGGCCCACGAGGCGTTGACGGCCTCGCGCTTGATGGCCATTTGATTCCGCCGCGAGATAAACGAGCTGCCGACGAGCAATGCGATGATGATCAGAACGACCAAAATAATTAGACCTATTTTCATGACGCTTGCCTCCGCAAAAAATCAGGAACCGGCTTTACCGGCTCGTTGCCACTCGCGCTTGGGAACTCGCTTATCCAGTGCGGAAACTACCACACTTAAGGCGTTTAAGTACTGTCCGTACGCATCCAGGATATTGTCCACGTGTGCGTGGGGGTCGCGGAGCTTAAACGCGGCACCAAAAGCAGCCGCGTCCGCACCCGTTAATGCCGCAATACGCGCGAAGACGTCGTGGGGCTCGAGGGGCGGCGCTTCGCCGAGGGCAATCAAGGCGTGACGCAAGAGTAAGCGCGCGCTGGACGCTGATTTTGCGGCTGCGGCGCGCAGCTCGCTTTCTTTTTGATGAGTAAGCAGAAAATGCTGGCGAAGCTTAAGAAGGAGCGTGCGGAGGTCATGCTCGACCTGTATGCGATGGAGATTTGTGTGCACCTGAATGCCGGAGATGACGTCAGGACCGTGGAGAATACGATGGCTTTGCTGCATGTCGAGGAGCTCGATGGAAAAAACATCGGCGGCCTCGCGCAGCTCCGCGGCGGTGAAAAACAAAAGGGGCGGTTCGTTCTGTTCCTTGCACCACCAGTGCACGATGGGCGAAACGCGCGTCAATTCTCGGATGGCTAGAGAACGCAGCACGCATAGCACGTTCAAATCAGATTGACCTTCCTGAAAATCGCCGCGCGCGCCGGAGCCATAAAGAACAACAGATTCGAGGTTTTCGCCGGCGAACTCTTTCATCCGGGCCACAAGATCCGTCAGCTTCGCTTCTGTTGAGAGCATTCCGCTACCGCTCCTTAGGAAAACTCACGAATTACGCTTACCAACTGCCGCCGGCGCCGCCGCCTCCGCTACTCCCGCCGCCAAAACCGCCAAATCCTCCGCCGCCTCCACCGCCGCTGGAGCTGCCGCCGAATCCGCCCCCACCACCGAGCATGCCACCGATCACGGGGCCAATCCACCAGCCGCTGCCTCGTCCGCCGCGGCCGGACGCGCCTCTAGCCACGGCCCTGATGATATGAATGACGAAGAAAATAAGGATAAAGATGGGCCAAATGGGGAAAGAAGTGGAATTGTCATCGCGCGGGCGGACAGGCGCGGCAGGCGGCGCTCCAGAAAGCGATACGCCGCGATCATCGGCGACGTATTTGGCGAGCTGCCAAGCCGCGGCTTCGATGCCGCCGCTGTAATTTCCCTGGCGGAGAAATGGAACCATGGTGCGGCCCGCATCACCGGCGCGCGCGTCATTGATGACCGGCTCGAGACCGTAGCCGACTTCGGTCCAATACTTGCGCTCGGTGGGCGCGACAAGAAGCAGGACGCCGAGATTTTCTTTTTTGCTGCCGACGCCGAGCTGCTTGAAGAGTTCGTTGCCGTACTGTTCGACGGTTTCGCCTTCGAGCGAGCGGACCGTGACGATGGCCATCTGCGCGCCGGTTTTTTGTTCGAGCTCGGTGCAAAGATTTTCAAGGCGGGTCTTGGTGTCCGCGCGGATTACACCGGCCAGGTCGGTAACATAGCCGGTGGGATGGATATCTTTGAGCTTTTCGGCGGGAGAAGCGAGCGCGAAAAAAAGAAAAAGGAAGACAATTCGCGGGGCAAAAATTCGTGCAGAGCGCCGCAGATGGCTGGAAGGAGCAAACGTCATGCAAGAACGACTATAGGAGGTGCGCGAGAGCCTGTAAAGAGAGGCGAGGTCTGGCGCATGAGTTGTGCGTCGTGCCTCCGACTTGGAAGCGCTTTAGGGCTTGGCGGCGAATTCCTTTGGAAGAGGATTATCCGGACGCTCTTCATCCCAGAGAATGTTCACGACCCACCAACGCTTGCCGTCAAAGGCCATTTGAAAGCTATTGATACCCCGCGCGAAGGGCGCTTCGCCGGGAGCGTGGCGGGATTCATAGCTGCTGAAAACCTGCGCGACGTTGCCGAAGATTTGCACGCGGCTGACGATAGGCTTTTCGAAGAATCCGTTTTTCAGGAAATAGCCACCGCCGAGGCGGACGTAATCTTCGACGCTATTTGGGCGAACGCGAACTACGGCGTCGGGAGATTTTTCGGCCGAGGTGAGGCGGGCGTTGGGCATAAAGAGAGAGCGGAAGCGGTTCCAATCACGTTCTCCAGGAGGCCCGGAGATCACGTCGTAGAGCGCGGCCAGGATACTTTCGACGGATTTCACGTCGTCAGGCTTGGCGGCGGGGACACCTGCAAATGGATCGGGAGGGGTCTGCTGAGGGGCGGCAGGCTGTTGAGCAGCGGGCTTTTCAGGACTGGATTGAGCGGAGGATGCCGCGCTCGAGACGGCGAGACTTGCAGCCAAAGCGAGAAGCGAGAGTTTCATGGCGAGTTCTCCAGGGCGATTTTGTTGGGCAAACCGTGGCACTAGGTTTTTGGACGCGGGAACTATACATCAGGAGAGCAGAGGCGCGTAGAAATTTGATGGCGGCTAGCGGCGAAAGTGAGAGAAAAGCCAGAAAAGCAGGGAAACGGGGAGGCTGAGAACGAGGCAAGTTACGATGGGGAAATAGAAGGTGGTGTGTTCGCCGCGGTGGACGATGTCACCGGGAAGTTTTCCGAGACGGAAGGGGAGTTGTCCGCCGAAGTAGAGAACGGCACCGATGATGGCGAGCAGGGCACCGAGGAGAAGCAGGATGCGGCCGAGCTCGCGGAGGGGATCCATAGAAGCATTATAGAAGAGAGACCACCTGGACGCCGCGCAGACGGAAGGCTCTGAGATTGAGACAGGTGCCACTCCTGCTTGTCACTTCGAGGATGAACGAATTCAGCTAGTTCCATTCGAAAGCTGCAGTAGCGAATCGCTCTGACAACTGGTGATGCTTCCCTCCGCTGCTCTTCGGACCAGAGGGGCCAAACAGTTTTTCTTGCCAAAATATTTATTAATATCTTACTATACGTATTAGTTTATTCTTGCGATGTCCGGAAAGTCGTCCTGCAATTCCGATTTCCGGCAGTACGGCAATTGTGGAGGGTTCGCATGGCAGGCACCCAGCGCCTTCTAGCGATAGCGATGGCAGTTTTCTTTGCAAACGATCCCGGGAGGGCCAAACCGGAGGCGCTTGGAATTGTCGTGCTGGCGGATCGCGCTAGCTTGGATTCTATAGCTACTTCCGAGGGAACGACCGTCT
>JBGPLB010000024.1:0-34950 GCA_041486245.1 Candidatus Acidiferrum sp. | reverse complement strand
TGTCGAGTGCCAGGAACGTTCCTTGCTCCAGAAGGCACCTGAGATTTTCCGGCCCTTCGAAAAAAATAACGATTTCTTCCGGCGCGATTTCAAAGGCTTGATCGGCGGCTTGAAGCGAATACGGCCCGCCCTTGAGCACTTCAGCGGGATCGGCAGTTTCCAGCGCTTCTCCGATCGCTTTCAGATACCTTCCCGCGCGCGGCCCAATCTTCTTGGCGTCCGGCTTGAGACGCACTTTCACGAACCTCCTTTCATCATCAATCAAAACGAGATGCTTTAGATTGGCCTCTTCCAAAATTTGCGCAACGTACTCGGCGTTTTCAAGAACGCGACGATCGGCCCCGTCTTTGGAGCGCACGTACAGCGTGCTCAACGGCTGCCGAATCTTGACCTTGCTCTGCGTGCGAAGACTGAGCGCGAGATTCTTGATTCGAATCACGGTTGCAATGTTCTGCTCGAGAGCTTCGTCGACAAGTGAAGTGTTCACTTGCGGGTAAGCCGTCAGGTGAACCGACTCGGGAGCAGAGGAATCAACCGCGCGAACGAGATTTTGGTAAATATCCTCCGTTAAGAAAGGCAGCGCAGGCGCCATGACGCGAGTGACGGTCGTCAGCACCTCATAAAGAGTTTGATAGGCATCCGCTTCGCTTTTCCAGAAGCGGCGGCGCGAACGGCGCAAATACCAGTTCGAGAATTCTTCGTCGAAAACCTGGAAAGCCTCGATTAATTTGTAGTGCTCGTAATTCTGGAAAGCGCTGTTCGCCTCCGCCACCAGCCGCTGCAGCTTGCTCAAAACCCAGCGATCGAGTTCGTTAATTACTGGCAGAACGGCGCCGCCCGGCTTCCACCCGTCGGCCCCGGCATATATCACGAAAAAGCTGTAGCAGTTCCAGAACGTCAAGAGCTTTCGCCGGGCATCTCCGTCGATCGTTTGGCCGGTGTTTGCGGCCGGATGGAGATCGGGGAAATTCAGATTCTGCGCGGTCTTCTGCTCGGTGTAGATGTAACGCATCACTTCAGCGCCAAGCGCCTCGGCCGCTTCGTCAAACGCGATCGAGTTGCCCTTGGACTTGTGCATCTCTTCTCCGCGCGCATCGCGAACGAGCGCGTGGCCCAGCAGAGCTTTGAACGGAGCGCGGCCGTCGATCATCGCGCTCATCGCCAGCATCGAATAAAACCAGTTCCGGAACTGGCCGGGAAAACTTTCGAGCACCAAGTCCGCCGGAAACCACTTCTCCCAGTACGCTCTATCGGTCGAGAAACGCATCGTGCTGAAGGGCACAATTCCCGCGTCCAGCCAGGGATTGCCGACATCCTCAATCCGCTGCGCCACGCCGCCGCACTTCTCGCAGCGAATCTTCACGGCATCGATGTACGGCCGGTGCGGAGAATTTCCCTCGAACGTTCCCCATCCTTCAACAGCTTTTTCCTTCAGCTCTTCCCTGCTCCCGATCACAACAAAGTGGCTGCAATCCCCGCACACCCAGATCGGCAGCGCGAGTCCCCAGAAGCGTTTCTTCGAGATCATCCAGTCGCTCATGTTGCGCAGCCAGTCCTGCTCGCGCGCTTCGCCTTCGGGCGGAATCCACTTGATGCCGGGCACCACGTTCTGAATGCGGTCCCGCCAATCCATGCGGATGAACCACTCGTCGACCGGGCGGAACACCAGCTCTTCCTTGCAGCGCCAACAGTGCGGATAAACGTGCGGATATTTCTCACGCGCGACGAGCATGCCGCTCGCCTTGAGCGCGGCAACCACGTCGTCCGCCACTTCGTTGGCGTTTCGTTTTGTAAATGGGCCGAACCCATCCCGGAAAACCGAGCTGTCATCCAGCGGCGCGATAAACGGAATTCCGTTCTCTTTGCCGAGCTGCTGGTCTTCCGCGCCGCAGCCCGGCGCGATGTGAACCAGCCCCGTGCCTTCGGCCTCGCTGATTTCCTTCCAGGCAATCACGCGGTGAGCTTCCGCCGCGGTTTTTCCGCCGCCGGTTTCACCGTACGGAAAAACGCCGCCCGGTGTTTTCTGCGCGGGAAGCTCGTCGAAAGGTCCGTGATACGTGAGGCCCAACAGATCCTTGCCCGGAAGTTCCGCGATCACTTCAACCCCGCCGCTACCTTTCAGAATGGTCCGGATCGATGGCAGCTTGTGCGTCTCATGCTTCCCTTCCACCTGCAGATCTTGCACGCGATCGTGCTCGAAATTCCCTTTCGCAACGTAGTAGAACCAGTCACCGTGCTTGACCTTCAAATACGTCATCTCGGGGTTCACGGCCACGGCCACGTTCGACGTCAGCGTCCAGGGCGTAGTCGTCCAGACGAGCAGCGCGGTTCGCTCCTGGCCCTTAATCGGGAAGCGCACAAAGACGGAGGTGTGGGTCGTGATGCGCCGCCCTTCGGCCACTTCCATCTGCGAGAGACCAGTTCCGCACCGTCCGCACCACGGCATAACGTCGTGCCCGCGGTAGATGAATCCTTCCTTGTGACACTTCTTCAAAAAAGACCAGATCGTGTAATTGTTCTCGTCAGAAAACGTGAAGTAGCTGCCGCCGTACTCGGCCGAGCCCAGTTTGCGGACGATTTCACTGGCGCGCGCGGTTTCCGTGAGCCCGCGAGGTAGTTTAACTGTGACCACCCGGTCGCCGTCCGCCAACGCATCGCGCAAGGCGATCAGCACCTTGGGATCATCCCAATCGCACCAATAGCCCAATCGGATGGATTGCTCAGTCTGGCGCGCCGCGTAGGTCAGCACGCGCTCTTTGCACGCGCGCACAAAGTTCTCCATGCCGAACTCGCGAATCTCGCGCTTGGTTTTGAGCCCCAGGCTCTTCTCGACTTCGACTTCCACCCACAATCCCTGGCAATCAAATCCGTTCTGGTAGCGCAACGCGCACCCGCGCATCGCGTTGTAGCGCTGGTACATGTCTTTCAGCGAGCGGCCCCAGGCGTGATGCACGCCCATGGGATTATTTGCGGTGATCGGTCCATCCAGAAACGACCACCGAGGGCCGTTAGCCGTCTGTTCGCGAAGCTTCTGAAAAATCCTATTCTCCTCCCAGAAGCGCAAAATCTCCCGCTCCATCGCAGGAAAATCCGGCACTCTTGGCACTGGTTTGTACATGCTCATAGGCAATATCTTCTTAGATTATCACAGCCGCCAAGCGCGCCCGCCCGGTTGCGCGCCTGAAGCTCGTCCACTACACTCAAGTTTCACTCTCAGCGGCCCGGAGACTGCTTGCGGACTATCCTTCGTCTTCTTTTCTGGACGTTTACAATAATTCTCGTCGCTGCTTGTGCCGCGGCTTGGTGGTTCATCTACCGGCCGCTGCCGTTGCTGGACGGCTCAATCCCCCTCCCCGGTCTTCAGAAAGCAGTCACGGTCGAGCGCGACAATTGGGGTGTGCCCCACATCCGCGCCGCTTCCCTCGTGGATGCCGTCGAAGCCCAAGGCTATGTGATGGCCCAGGACCGCCTCTGGCAACTAGATTTGCTGCGGCGTGCTTCGCGCGGCCAACTCTCGGAAATTGTCGGTCCGCTGGCGCTGAAATCAGACAGACAATTCCGCACATTCGGCTTTTCCCGCGCCGCGGAACGCGACTTCGCCGCGATGGACCAGGATTCACGGGCGTTGATGGAAGCCTATGCTCTCGGCGTAAATCGCTTTATCGACCAACATCAAAACAGCTTGCCGCTGGAATTCTCTCTGCTCAAATACAAGCCACAACCTTGGCACCCCACGGACTCGCTTGTCATCGCCGGCTACATGTATCAGACCCTGACCGACACCTGGGAGCGCGAATTGGACCGCGCCAAAGTCGAGGAGCGCGTTGGCGCGGATCGTTCTAAGTACCTATTCGCTGATGATTCGCCGATGGATCACTTTGTCATCGGCGATCCCAACGTGCCCGATGACGCTTCGCAGGCCTCCCGCGTGAAGCACGACGAGGACGATGACGACGATATGCCGACCGACACCATTCTCAAAGCTTCGGAGCGCGGCGCTGGCAACGCTCCCACGCCGGAGAGTTTTGCGGATATTACTTCCGCGCTTTGGCCCTCGATGCAAAGCTACCTCGAACAAACACAAAGCGAGATTCGCAAGGGCCTCGGGAGCAACAATTGGGTAGTCAGTGGTGCGCACACCGCGACTGGCAAGCCCCTTCTGGCGAACGACACGCATCTCGAGCTATCCGTGCCTCCCATCTGGTATGAAATCCATCTCAGCGCCCCCGGTTTTAACGCCAAGGGATTCACTCTCCCCGGCGCGCCGCTGATCGTCATTGGTCACAACGACCGCATCGCCTGGGGCTTTACCAATAACGGCGCCGACGTGCAGGACCTGTACATCGAGACGTTTAATCCCGCCGCGCCGGATGAATATCGTGTGAATGGCGCGTGGCAAAAGGCCCAAGTTTTCGACGAAGTAATCCACGTTAAAGGACAATCGGACGAACATCTGAAACTGGTCCTCACGCGCCACGGCCCTATCGTGCACCGCGAAGGCGACAAAGCCTACGCCCTTCGCTGGACCGCCCTCGAACCCGGCGGCCTTAAAAACACCTATAGCTGGCTTTCAAAGGCGGAAAACTGGCAAGAGTTTTGCGCAGTCATGAAAAACGTTTGGGGCCCGGGGCAAAACGCCGTGTACGCCGATGTGGACGGCAACATCGGATACATCATGGCCGCGCACGTCCCCATTCGAAAGAAAGGCCATGGCGAAGTTCCTGTTCCCGGCGATACCGACGAATATGAGTGGACCGGCTACATTCCCTTTGACCAGCTTCCGCAAGCCCTGAATCCGCCCAGCGGCTTGATTGTCACCGCCAATGCGCGCGTCGTCGGGCCCAAGTACAAACCGTATTTGACCGACCGCTGGGAAGAGCCCTATCGCACCGCCCGCATCTACGATCTTCTGCACGAGAAAACGGGCCTCCGCCCCGTGGACATGCTGAAGGTCGAAACCGACACGTATAGCTATCCGCACGTTTTCCTTGCAGACCAATTGTCTGCCGCCGCGAAAGATGTGCAGCCAAAAGATTCTCGAGCCCGACAGCTCGTAAATGACTTAAGAGACTGGAATGGAATCGCGGATGCCGATTCTCCGCTCGTGTCTTTTCTGGAGATGGCGCGCCTCGCAACGTTAAAGCTGATCCTGGAGCCGTATCTTGGCAAAGATACGAATCTCTATAAATGGCGCAGCACCGCCTTCCTCCAGAAGGTACTGACCGATCGCCCTGCAAACTGGCTCTCGCCTGCGAACAAAAACTACGACGAATTGCTGGCTGCTGCCGCCGACCGGGCTGTCTCCATGCTTGCGGAAGAAACCAAAAGTGACAGCATCGCTGACTGGCGGTGGAAAGATCTCGATTCTCTCGAAATGCTCCATCCGCTCGGCCGCGAAGGCTTCCTCAAACGATTGCTCAGCATTACCGGCAAACCGCAATCCGGCACCGCTTATAGCGTGCGCGCCGCGACAAAACGCCACGGCCCGTCGATGCGTTTCATCGCCAATCTCGCCAATTGGGACGACTCCATCATGCTCATCCCCGCCGGCGAATCCGGCCAGCTCGGCAGCGGTCACTACACGGATCAGTTCTCCTACTGGTACGAAGGCAAGCCCATCGTCACGCCCTTCACCGACCCCGCCGAATCCAAATCCCGCAAACACACCCTCACCCTTACCCCGGCGCCATGATTTTCCCGCCGACTACTACGTTTCCCTACAAAGGACCTCTCCGGTTCCCCGACGGATCAGGACTCAGCAGGAACTCACTCCCAACTCAACCGGCTCTTCTCGAAATCGAAGGACACCTGCCAGGCTCGCAAGGCCGAAAGCGACAGGTACCCGTCCACGCCGGGCAAAAAACCCGCGGGCGAGTTCCCCAGCAGCACAGCACGACGCTCGAGCTCCGTCCCGCTTAGTTGCATTCGAGGCAGCGTCACCACGTCCAGCAGAGCGCTTCCGCCGAGGCTCGCGCCGCGAACCTGGCGCTCGATCTTCACGTTCGGCAATCGATCTCCCATTCGGTCGCGGTAGAGCAGAATTGAACTCACGCCTGTGTCAACGACAAGCCGTACCAGGCGATCCATCATCCGAATCTGCACCGCCAAGTACGATGGATTCATCTCCATATCCGCGCTGGATCTGAGCTGTCGCGGAGACCCAAAGATAATTTTTCGCCGCCCAAAATCGATGCGGAAACTCCGCAGCCGCATCACATCCAGCCCGATTACTCCGTCCACTTCTGGGGCCGTTCGGCGCAAGTATTCCAACTCGTTCACCATCATAAGCAACTGAGGTATTCGCGTCGGCCCAAGCTCAAGATCCTCAACCTCCACCACCTGTTGGGTAATCACATGATCGAGATTGACGATGCGGACCGCCGCGCCTGCAGACACGTGCCCTTTCACAATTTCTGGACGCACGGCACTTTGCGTAGCGCCCGTATCCAGCGCGAATCTCACGTGTCGCTGCGCGCCGATGCGCCCCTCCACCACCACCAGGTAGCCGTCCTGCAGCTTGAACGGCACTTCGCCGTGTACTTCACTATTCCGGTTTCCCACGCCTGCCAGCTTTGGCCCTCCCTCCACTCCTTGCTTGGCTTCGGCGGTGCTCAACGCCTCCAGACTCGCGAGCATCGTTACCGCACTGGCCAGCCAAACAAATCTCTGGTACCAGGAACCTTGGAGTTTCATGGCGCTCTCTCCGCCCGCCGTTGCGGGAGCGCCAAACCTGCGTCAGGTCAAAGTGCCCATCCATGGAGCCGCTCTGAGACGAATCTGAAATCCCTGTGGCACGGCAAAAGACGTAGATTCAGTGGGATGCAGCGCTAAATGACAGAACAAAATGTCTTAAGAATCTGTGATAGACTCGCCGCGAATCAAGCCAAGTGCCCGTAAGAAAGCACGCCCCGCCTATGTATCGCTTCGGTGCATTTCAAGTGGACCCGCGGGCGCACGAACTGCGCCGCAGCGGCGTCAGGATTAAGGTCCAGGAGCAGCCGTTCGTCGTGCTGCTGAAATTACTGGAACGCCCGGGCGAACTCGTCACCCGTGAGGAGCTCCGTCTCGCGATTTGGCCCGCTGACACCTTCGTAGATTTCGATACTGGCTTGAATACCGTGATCAAGCGGCTGCGCGAAGAGCTGCGAGACTCGGCTGACGTTCCTTTGTTCATCGAAACCGTCCCGAAATTGGGCTACCGCTTCATCGCCCCTGTGGAGTGTTGGGACGGAGAGGCAACAAGAGCGGCATCCGCAGAGACAAAGAAGGGCAAGCCCACTGCGGCTAAATGGATTGCAGCTATTGCGGTTTTGCTCCTCGCCTCAGGAATGGCCTATTGGCTCTCTAGGCGAATCCCGAATGGTGGCAATACAAGCCTGGAGATCGTGCCGCTCACAGGCATGCCCGGCGCCGAAAGCGGTCCCGCGTTTTCGCCTGACGGCAATCAGGTCGCCTTCAGCCTCTCTGACGACAGCAGGAACGGGAGGTCTGGGATCTATACAACCTTTGTTGGTGGCGAAAAGGCTCTTCAGCTCACGAACGACTCAGATGATTGCTGTCCAGCCTGGTCGCCAGATGGTCGCTCCATCGCTTTCGCGCGCAATACCTTGCACAGCTCCATAATCTATGCTTTGCCAGCACTTGGAGGCACTCTTCGCAAGTTGTATTCGATCAAGAACAATTACGAGCAGCATGCCGGTAATCTCCCACGATTCTCGTGGTCTCCCGATGGACGTTTTCTCGCGATCAGTACCCCTGTTGCATCCGTTCCCGCCTCGGCCCAACCGCGGCAGGCGATCGCATTGCTGTCCCTGGCGGACTCCACCATACGCCCACTGACTTCTCCCGCTCCTGAGTTCACAGACTGGAGTCCCTCTTTTTCTCCAGACGGGCAATCCATCGCCTTTATTCGCTCCAGCGGCCCCGGCTTCGTCAATGACCTTTACGTCATGTCTGTCACCGGCGGCGAGCCAAAGCGTCTGACCTTCGATAATCGGGACATCAGCAGTGCCCCATCTTGGACTCCCGACAATCGCGAAATTATCTTTGACTCCGCGCGCAGCGGACTGTCTGGCCTGTGGCGAATCTCAGCATCGGGCGGTATTCTCAGACGTCTTGAAGGCGTTGGGGCCCACGCCTTTCAGCCCGCGGTATCTCTCAAAGGTCAGCGCCTCGCGTATCTAAGTGAACTCCGGCACACAAGTCTCTGGAAAGTAGCCCTGCGCAACACCAAGCTGGCCGCTCAGCCGCCACAAATGCTCCTGGCAACAAAAGGCGAGGTTGGTCTTCCCTATTTCTCTCCCGATGGGCGCAAAATCGCCTTTGAGTCCACTCAGTCCGGCTACGACGAGATCTGGATCGTAAACAGCGACGGCTCGAATCCAGCTCAACTCACTTTCCTCAACGGCTTTTCCGGCACCCCCCGCTGGTCTTAC
This sequence comes from Candidatus Acidiferrum sp., assembly GCA_041486245.1. GTDB lineage: Bacteria > Acidobacteriota > Terriglobia > Acidiferrales > UBA7541 > Acidiferrum. The sequence goes on along the minus strand of JBGPLB010000024.1, from coordinate 26,515 downwards.
GACGGGAAATTTGTGGCTTTTGACTATCGCCCTGGCGGTCACAGTGAAATCTACGTGGCGGAGGCGTCTGGCGCTCCTCCACACATCCTTCCCACCATTCCCGGCGGGGATAACACCGTTCCGAGTTGGTCCCGGGACGGCAAATGGCTTTACTTCGCCTCGAATCGAGGCGATGGACCCACACAAGTTTGGAAAGTGCCTTATCCCGCCGGCGGCACGCCCGTCCAGTTGACGAAAACCGGAGGCGTTTCCCCAATCGAATCTGCCGACGGCTTCGTTTATTACCCCAAGTCTCTGCACACGGACGAAATTTGGAAAATTTCCGCCAACGGAGGAGAGGAAATCCTGGCCATGAAAGGAACGGGTCTGAATGACTGCTGGAATTGGGCGCTCGGACCGGCGGGAATCTATTTCATCACAGACACTGAACTGCGTTACTTCGAGTTTGCCACACGCAAAACATTCTTGATGACGAAGATTAGCCACAGTGGTAACCCCGCCGTCTCTCCAGATGGCAAGTCCCTTGTCTTTTCGCGGCTTGACCAGGCCGACAAATCCATCATGCTCGTCAATCACTTCCGTTGACGCCGTTTCTCGCTCTTGCCCTGGAATGCTTACCGTTTTTCATGCTCGCCTTTAATCTTGTTACCTGGAGCGATTAGAACTCGTAATGATACTTGGCAGGTCTGCCTGTCCCAGGAGCATAAGCATGGCCACTCGGCCCGCACCGGTAACTCAATGCCAAAAGCCACGAGGATGGCTGGGCCGCTTCACCTTATGGCGCATGAATGCCTCCCATTCCAAGCTGACAGACTGGGGCTTAACGCGCATTTCCATCGAAAAGCACTACACCATTCTCGATGTAGGTTGTGGTGGTGGCAGAACCGTCAGCAAGCTAGCGGCGACGGCTACGCAGGGAAAGGTCTATGGCATCGATTTCTCCGAAGAGAGCGTCGCCGTAAGCCAAAAAACAAATGCCCAATCCATCCAATCCGGCCGCGTCGAAATCCGCCAAGCCTCAGTCTCCCAACTCCCCTTCCCCGACAACATGTTTGATCTAGCGACAGCCGTCGAAACCCACTTCTGGTGGCCCAACTTGCCCGCCGACATGCGCGAAATCTTCAGAGTTCTCAAGCCGGCCGGCAAGCTCATCCTCATCGCCGAAGTCTATAAGGGCGCGAACACCTTGGTTTCCAAACTTGCCGAAAAATACTCCCAACGAACGGGCATGGCGCTCCTGACTGGCAACGAGCATCGCGAACTCTTCTCAAACGCCGGGTATACGGATGTTCAGATCATCGAGGAACACAAAAAAACTTGGATTTGTGCCATGGGCAAAAAGCCCTCAACAACGAGTACTGGCTCAAGCACCAACTCCTGACAACACCACATACAGGACATTGCGTCGCCGCCATTTCGCTCCTTGTTTCCCTTCACGCGCGTGCCTTAGAATGCTCTGAGTATCTGCACCATTTCGAGGACACAAATTAACCCTGTGAATCAACCCGCACTCAAAAAAACCGAGCCGCCCAAGAAGCCGGACTTCGAGCGCTCCCTCGCTCGCCTCGAGGAAGTGGTCCGCCGTCTCGAAAGCCCCCAACTCTCCCTCGACGATGCCATGAAGCTCTTCGAAGAGGGCGTCGCGCTTTCCCGCGAGTGCCAGAAGCAACTCGAAGAAGCCGAAGGCCGCGTCGAGATTCTCCTAAAAAAGGCCGACGGCAAGCTCGCCGCAGAGCCGTTCGATCCGGAAGGCGAGAGCGAATCGTGATCCGCGTTTCTCTCGCGACCCTCTCGTGGCAATGAAGCTTCCGTTCTTTTTTGAAGAAGACCGCATTGCGGTCGATGCGTCGCTCGATCGTCTGATGCCCGCGGAAACCGCTCCCCCGCCGTCCATCCACCAGGCCATGCGCTACAGCGTCTTCGCAGGCGGAAAGCGCATCCGCCCCATCCTCTGCCTCGAGACCGCTCGCATCTTCGATTCGAACGTGGCGCCCGCTCACTATCCTGCCTGCGCCGCCGAGTTCATCCACACCTACTCGCTGATTCACGACGATCTGCCTGCGCTGGACAACGACGATCTACGCCGCGGCAAGCCTACCTGCCACAAGAAATTTGGCGAAGCCGCGGCCATTCTCGCCGGCGATGCTCTCCTCACGCTGGCATTCGAAACGATTGCGGCCACACCCGTCGACGCCACCCGCCGCGTCGCCATGCTTGCAGAAATCTCCAGTGCAGCAGGAACGATTAACGGCATGGTTGGCGGCCAAGTCGCCGACCTCGAAGCAGAAGGCAAGCGCATCCAAGCGGAAATGCTCGAATACATTCACCGCTCAAAAACTGCCGCGCTTATTCGCGCTGCCATCACCTCCGGCGCCATCTGCGCTGGGGCTTCACCGGGAGATGTTGCTCGGCTCCGCACATTTGGCGAGTCCCTCGGACTTCTCTTTCAGGTTACCGACGACATTCTCGACGTGGAAGAGTCCTCCGCCGCTCTCGGTAAAACCGCCGGAAAAGACGTCGCCCAACAAAAAGCCACTTACCCAGCCGTCCACGGTCTCGAGCGATCGCATCAAATCGCCAGCGATCTTGCAGCAAAAGCCATCGCCGAACTCGTACCGTACGCCCAGCGCGCTTCACGCCTCCGCGAAATTGCGGAATATCTCGTCCAGCGCCGCGCTTGACGCAGCCCACGCACCATGAAATCCAAAACCAGCCGCAAACGGCTCGACATTCTCCTCGTCGAGCGCGGCCTCGCCGAATCCCAGCAAAAAGCCCAGGCCATGATCCTGGCGGGCGAAGTCTTGATCAACGGCGTCGCCGTGCACAAGTCCGGAACGCCGACAGCAAGCGATGCCAAAATCGAAGTGAAAAGCCGCCACTTGAAGTATGCCAGCCGTGGAGGATTGAAGCTCGATGGCGCTCTGGAAGACTTCGGAATAAATCCAGCGGGGCTGGTGTGTCTCGACGTTGGCTCTTCCACCGGCGGCTTCACGGATTGCTTGCTGCAACTCGGCGCGGTACGAGTCTACGCCGCCGATGTAAACATCGCCCAACTCGCCTGGAAGCTCCAGCAGGATCGGCGCGTTATCGCCATCGAGCTCAATGCGCGCAACCTTTCCCCAGAAGACGTTCCCGAGCAGCTCGACCTCGTCGTCGCCGACGTATCCTTTATTTCCGTTTGCAAAATACTTGGACCTGCTTCCGCGTGCGCGAAACCAGGTGCGAATTTCCTGATTCTCGTCAAACCCCAGTTCGAACTGCCGCGCGCCGATGTTGGACCCGGCGGCATCGTTGAAGACACTCGCCTGCACGAAAAAGCCATCGCGAGCGTGCGAAAGTGCTCAGAAACCGCAGGTCTGACTTGCGTAAAAGTGACCCCGAGCCGCTTGACCGGCGCGGAAGGCAATCAGGAATATTTTCTGCACGCTCGCAAAGGTCTCCTGAAGTAGAATCGCAAGCCATAATGCAGCCAGGTCCAATCTTCAAGACCATCGGCGTCATCTCGCGCCCCCGCCGCTCCAATCTTTTCGCCATGGTGCCGCCGCTGCTTCAGTGGCTGGAAGCTCGAGGGCTGCGCGTCCTCTACGACGAAGAAACTGCCTCTGCGCTCCCAAACCCGTCCAAAGGGCAAACCCGCGAGCAGCTCGCCGACCAATCGCAGATTCTTCTCGTGCTCGGTGGAGACGGCACCCTCCTCGCGGCGGCACGCGTGGCCGCCTCGCGTTGCATTCCCATTCTGCCCATCAACATGGGAAGCCTCGGCTTTCTCACGAGCTTCACCGTCGAAGAACTCTACCCCGCGCTCGAGGAAACGCTTGCGGGAAGATCCTCGATGAGCGAGCGCGTCATGCTCCAGGTGGAACTCCTTCGCGGAGGAACCGTACTCGATCGCCAGCACGTGCTGAATGATGCCGTCGTCAACAAAAGCGCGCTGGCCCGCATGATAGAGCTCGAGCTGTCCATCGATCACGATTTTGTCTGCCGCTATCGCGCCGACGGTCTCGTCGTGGCCACGCCGACCGGCTCGACCGCGTATTCTCTTTCCGCCGGTGGTCCCATCGTCCACCCTTCCGTGGAAGCCTTCATCATCACGCCAATCTGTCCGCATACACTTACCGATCGTCCTGTCGTCGTGCGTGATTCCTCCTGCATCGAAGTCATCTTGACCGAAAACGCCGAATCCGTCTTTCTAACTCTCGATGGACAAAAAGGCATTCCCATGCAGTCCGCCGACCGCATCCGAATCACACGTTCCCCCCAGTGCCTTAAACTGATCCAACCACCTAAGAAATCCTATTTCGAAATTTTGCGCAGCAAGTTGAAGTGGGGCGAAGTGTAGCTTCACCTTCGCCGCTGCATTGCTCCTGGAGAGTCCAATGAAACGCTTTTTTCTTTTGACGTGTGCCTTCCTGGTTTCGTGGGCTCCACTACATGCCCAGCAGCAGGCTCCTGCCGATCTTGTGATCCTCCACGCTCACGTCTGGACCGTTGACCACGCTCACCCCGCGGCGCAAGCCCTCGCCATTTCCGGCAACCGCATCGCCGCCCTCGGCTCCGACGAGGAAATCAAGAAATGGATCGGCCCCGCCACCAGACAAATCGATGCGCAAAACAATTCTGTCCTCCCCGGCTTCATCGACGCCCATGTCCATTTCAGCAGCGGCGGCTCGGAAATCAGCGGCGTGCATTTGCGCGATGCCGCTACCCCCAAGGAATTCGCCCGCCGTATCGCGGAACACGCCAAGACTCTTCCGAAAGGCGAATGGATGACAGGCGGCACCTGGGACCACGAACTCTGGGGCGGCACGCCTCTCCCTTCGCACGATTGGATCGACGCAGGGACGCCGGACACGCCCGTATTTGTCACTCGCTATGACGGCCACATGGCTCTCGCCAACGCGCTAGCCCTCCGCCTCGCCAAAGTCACGCGCGAAACTCCAGATCCTCCCGGCGGCACCATCGTCCGCGACGCCAAAGGTGATCCCACCGGCCTCATGAAAGACGCTGCCATGGGTCTAGTTGATAAGGTGATTCCTGATCCTTCGGAAGAGCAGCTTCTCCGCAACATTCGCGCGGGCTTGGCCGAGGCCCGCCGCTTCGGCGTCACCAGTCTGCACGACATCAGCAACGCCGAGGACGTTCGCGCCTACCAAGTTCTCGCTGCTCGCGGCGAGCTGACCTCGCGCATCTACTGCATCGCTCCGCTTCCACAATGGCAGGCGCCGGCTACGACCGGCGTGCGCGCGGGATTCGGAAATGACTGGATCCATCTCGGCGCTCTGAAGGGTTTTGCCGATGGCTCCCTCGGCTCCACTACCGCGCTTTTCGAAAAGCCTTACAACGACGCTCCGGAAACTTCAGGCTTGCCAAACGCCATGATGCTTCCTGAAGGCAACATGCTCAAAATGGTTCTCGGCGCCGATAAAGCCGGCCTTCAAATCGCCGTCCACGCCATCGGCGGCAAAGCCAATCGCATCATGCTCGATATTTACTCGGAAGTGGCGAAAGAAAACGGCTCACGGCCCGAGCGCCGCTGGCGCATCGAACATGCCCAGCATCTGCGCCCCGAAGATTTCGCCCGCTTCGCGCAACTCGGCGTCATCGCCAGCGTCCAGCCCTATCACGCCATCGACGACGGCCGCTGGGCGGAAAAACGCATCGGCCACAAACGCTGCAAGACCACTTACGCCTTCCGCACTCTTCTCGACAACGGCGTCAAACTCGCCTTCGGCAGCGACTGGACTGTTGCTCCTTTAAATCCTCTCCTCGGCCTCTATGCTGCCGTCACCCGCGCCACTCCCGACGGCAAAAATCCCGGCGGCTGGTTTCCCGAACAAAAAATCACCCTGCCCGAAGCCATCGAGGCCTATACCATGGGCTCTGCCTACGCGGAATTTCGAGAAACCGAAAAAGGTTCCCTGACTACCGGCAAACTCGCCGACATTGTCGTCCTCGACTCCAATCTCTTCGCCATCCCTCCCGAAAAAATCAAGGACGCCTCCGTCCGTTTCACCATCACCAACGGCAACATCGTCTACCAATCTTCAGCCAACTAACTGCGATCACCCAATCCTGCCCCTCATGCCGATCCCGCACCCTTCGCCGTTCCCGTCTGCCGCTGCAAAAACTGCAGCGTCTTCTGATTAAACTCCTCAACCTTTTCATAGATCTGCGCGCGCGCGCACCCTTCAAACACCACCAACTCCGAATCGCGAATCTCGCTCTTCATCGCATCCGCAAAACGCGTCGAAGTCACTTGGTCTTTGGCTCCGAATGTTATCTGCGTCGGCGCCGCAATCCGCCCAAGCTGCGCCGTCACGTCATGCTCGATGACCGCTTTCGATTGCTCCAGGAACGCCGCAACAGATTGTGCCGGCCGGCTCCGCACAAACCCTGCCAAGAACTCGATGTAGTCCGGCTTGGCCGCATACAGCTCCGGCGTAAGGCACCACGGGAAAATTCCTCGAATGACCATCTCAGGCACGCTGTTCAACGCTTTCGCCATCACCTGCCACCCTTCGAGCACCGTCTTTATGAAAGGGTCCGTCTTCGTCCAACCGCTGTGCAGCGACAGCGACTTGACCTTCTGCGGATACTTCGCCGCCAGCCACATCCCGATCGCCGCCCCCAGCGATAAACCGGAAACATGCGCCCTCTTAATCCCCGCAGCCTCCATGAACGCCGCAACGTCGTCCGCCAGAACTTCAGTCGTATAGGCGCCCTCAGGTTTGTCCGTTTCCCCCGTCCCTCGCAGATCGATCGAAATGCACGTGAAGTGCTTCTCATACTCCGCTACCTGAAAGGCATAACACGCATGATCCGCCGTCAAATAAGGAATCAGAATCAAAGGCTCGCCGCTTCCCTGCTGTTCATAATTCATCGTGATGTTATTGGCTTTGACCCGAGGCATGGCGTCCCTCCTTTCGCCCACCTTAGCGAAACAAGCTCGCTTAATCCACTTTTTTCCAAGCCGTGCCTGATGAGTCTGCTTGCCGGCGACGCCCCGCAAGCCTCTGCCTCAACAGTGACCGTCGTCACCGCGCCTGCTAATAAAATCTTGTAAAATGATCTTTGAAGTTTCGCCGGAAGAATTTCCGCGTAAAGCATTAGGAAGAGGAGTTGAGGTATCTTCCCAATGAATCTCAAGAAATGGCTATACGGTCTGAAACAACGCCAATGCCGCAGCGGGCGCCCCAGTCTCGGTTTTCAGAGGCTACGTCTTCGCTTCTATTCCACGGTTATCCATACCCGTCAATGCTGCCCAGCCTTCCAATTCCAGGCCCGCGTCGAATTTCAACTAACCTGCGCTCCATGATGCTATCTGTTTCTTCGTCGCCTTCTCTCTTACTGACTTCGTAAAATGGGGCCTGGCAAGTTCCTTCCTCAAGCGCGCCAGTATCGCCGCGTACGAGTCTTTTTCTTGCTTCTTGGGCATGCGTACGGGGCCTTCGATTATCGCTACTTGGTTCTTTTCCGGGGCCTCAGCAGTCAAGAGCTTCCCGTCTGCGTGCGGCTCGTTTCGTAAACCGCCGGCAGCCAGAACGCGCCGCTTCCCGCCTGCGACACCGAACGTAGGACAGGCGACGGAAGACTGTTGTCTTAGTGTTGGTCTTGTTTTCATTTCTTGCCTTCGTTGCGTCGCGGTTCGGCGGTCGCCGTGCCGAACGCCGGGGCCATCTGGCTGGGCCTACCCTTTCTTAACGGACATCGGGCGATTTTCCAGGAAAGCCGTTACCAGTGCTTTATTTATTTTCAAGCCCCCGTTGTAGCTGACCAAGCCCCTCTTCTTGAACTCGTTCATGAATTTGCTCACCCTTGGGCGGGTGGTACCAACCATCTCCGCCAGGGTTGATTGGCTCACCTTCAGGGCGGAGTCCGACTTCGATTCCTTGGTTATTTCCCCAAACAACAACAGAACACGCGCCAGCCGTCTTTCGCTGAAATTGAAGAATTGATCTATCAGGTCTTCCTCGATCCGAACAACCCGTGAAAGTAAATACCCAACGAAAAGCGCTGCAAAATGCGGGTCCCGATTGAGCGTGCGAATCGTCCTCTCCTTTTGCAGTCGAATGACATTGGATTGTCCAATGGATCTCGCCGTGCAAATCCGCCGAGACTGCCCTGCTAGACTGCCTTCGCCAAAAAAGCTGCCTTGCTGTAGGATGGCGATAATGGCTTTCTTGCGCGTCGTGACCGCGGTGAGCTTCACCGTTCCGCTGTCAATGTAGAAAACAGAATCCGCTGGATCTCCCTGCGAAAAAACGACCTCCTTGTCTCGGTAGTTCCGAAAAGTCATCCTAGTACGGAACCTTTTGCGGAGAAATCGGTGACTGACACCGAAACTACGCTTACTCGGCATTCGGGTCTGCTCCTTCAATCCACTCAAAAAACTGGTCCGGCGATAACCAATGGTAGATACATACGACCAAGCCGTCTAGATGAGCAAAATTGACCACATGCAAGGTGTGCGAAATGGAACAACTGAAAGTGAGTAACTGTGATATCGTAAAACCACGACGGCGAGCGGATCGCCCTTAACAAACTTAGACGATTTTGACTTTGATTTTTTCGGGGTGGCCTGCCTTTGCGATTGGCCTTTTGTAAGGTGGGCCCTTCTCGGCTGAAGACGGAGCCAAATATCTATTGCCGATCTTAGAATCTCTGCGGTATAATTTCCTCGTTGAGTAGCGCGCCTCGCCTCCCGCGAGGCTTTTTATTTTGTACCGCCGGTCTGGCTGCCTTAGGAAGGCATTCTGCCGGTTTACCCTGAGTCCCCCAAGGACTCATCCCGTTACCAATCCAAATTCAAATTTTAGGAGACAACTATGTCCTCTCTCAGTCCAGCCGGCCGCTCTGCGCCCGCGCATCAGAACGTTCGCGCATCCTTGTGTCGTTTAACCTGTTCCGACTGCCGCCGCTGCCGCTCTCCCCGCCACAACTCATTTAAAATCAACACTTACAAATTCGCTCATAAGTATTGATTCTAAAGCACTTACAAAAATCCTAAACTCCTGAGAATCAACACTTACAAAATGACTAGGGGGAGGGCTACAAGAATCTCGGCTGGTCACCAGCCACGAGCCAGCAATCACCAGTTACGAATCACCGATCACGCTTCCTAGGCGCCAGCACATCCGTCCGCAGCAAGTCATCCTGCGTTTCCCGTCGCCGGATGAGTTTCGTTCGAGTGCCATCGATCAGCACCTCGCTCGGTCGCGTCCTCGCATTGTAGTTCGAGGCCTGCGTCATCCCGTAGGCGCCGGCTGCCCAAATCGCCAGCATATCGCCCGGCGCAACTTCGCCGAGAGGCCAATCATGCAATAAGCAGTCGCCCGTTTCGCAAACAGGCCCAACAATATCCACTCGCTGAGTTGGCGAACTCCGCGCCTTCGCTGCCCGCGAGATTTTCGTGATGGGATGCACGGCCCCATAGAGCGCCGGCCGCAGCAAATCATTCATTGCTGCGTCCACCACGACAAACGTCTTGCCGCGGTTGCGCTTCGTGTAAATCACGCGCGTCAAAAGCACGCTCGAAGCCGCAATGATCGAGCGTCCTGGCTCCAGCAGGAGGTGTAACCCAAGTGGCCGAACCAGGCTCGCCACCATCTGCGCATATTCAACTCGCGAGGAGATCTTCTCCGTCGTGTACCGCACGCCGAGCCCGCCGCCGATATCAAGATATTCCAGCTCGATTCCCGCGCCGCGCAGCTCGCTCACAAATCCGGCGATCCGTCGAAAGGCGCGCCGAAATGGCTCGAGCGAAACTATCTGTGAACCGATGTGCGCGCTGATACCCTTCCATCGAAAATACTTGGAATCCTTGTGCGCCAGATAAAGCCGCCGTGCCTCCGGCCAATCGAGGCCGAACTTGTGCGTGTGGCTTCCGGTAGCAATGTGAGGATGGCCGCCGGCCGCGACGTCCGGATTCACGCGAACCGCCACTGACGGAATTCTTCCGCCAAGCTTCATGTGCCGCCCGGACTCTTCGAGCAGAACTTCGAGTTCCGCTTCCGACTCCACGTTGAACAAGAGTATTCCGCTGTGGGACCGCTTCGCGTGGTGTTCCCCCGCGCCGGCCGAATATTGCAGCGCCTCGCGAATCTCGAAACGCGTTTTTCCAACACCCGAGAACACTATCCGGTCGCCGCGAACTCCGAGGTGCCCAAGATGCTCCAACTCGCCGCCGGAAACGATGTCAAAACCGCTGCCCCGCTTCGCAAGGTCATTCAAAATGGAAAGATTTCCGTTGGACTTCACCGCAAAACAAATCGTGTGGGGAATTTTGCCAAGGCCGTGGTCGAACTCGCTGTACGCCTCGCCGATGGCCGCGCGGCTATAAACGTACGTCGGCGTTCCACACGAACTCGCAACATTCGTGAGATTCACGCTTTCGCAAAAAACGTGCTCGATGCCTTTCTCTCGTAATGATTTTTTCCAGGAAAACTGCGGCGTGAACTCCGCTGGGTCGACAAACGTCAGCTTCTTATGCGAATTGGCTGTCCGCGCGCTCATCGCACCTTTAGTACGACGAGTGTCCGGTCATCCGCCAGCGGCGCGTTCTGCGCATACCAATCCACCTCGCGCAAAATCCGGTCGGCGAGCTCCGTGGCGCTTACTTCGTGGTGCTGCTCGATCAGCTGGCGCAGCTTCTCCGTTCCAAAGAACTGGCCTTCGCTGTTGATCGTCTCTGTGATTCCATCGGAGTGAAAAACCAGAATATCGCCGGGCTCCAGCGAAACTCCCCATTCGTCGTAGCTGACGTCTTCAAAAATTCCAAGTGGAAATCCCGTCAGCTCAATCTTGTCGCAACGCCCGTCCTTATAAAGCAGCGGCTGAGATTGCCCTGCGTTCGCCACGCGCAATTTGCTTCGGCCTCTCTGCCACGTCGCGAAACAGGCCGTCATGAACCGCCCCTCGATGCGCCTCTCGCCGACGATTTGGTTCATCTGCTTGAGCATTTCCGCGGGCTGCAATTTCTGCGGAGCGAGGCTCCTCATAATTCCGATCGCTACAGCGCCATACAGCGCGGCTGCAGTTCCCTTCCCGCTCACGTCGCCCAGCGCGATCCCGAGTTGCTGGGGCCCGTAACGCAGGAATTCGTACAGGTCCCCACACACCTCTCTGGCCGAGAGGTATCTGGCCGCCATGTCCAGCCCGAAATCTTCTGTCGGGACGGGCCGCAGCAGAGCCCCCTGAATGCGCTTTGCCGCTTGCAGATCGCGCTCGAGACGCGCTTCGTCGCGCGCCACCTGCTCGTACAAACGCGCGTTCTCAAGAGACACGGCGAGATTGGCCGCCAGAATCGAAAGCGTCTGCACGTGGTCGTCGGTAAAATAATTCAGTTGCGGGCTCTCGAGGTCCAGCACTCCGATGACTTTACCCTTGTGCATCATCGGAATCGCCAATTCCGAGCGCGTCTCCGGATTCACCATCAAATAGCGCGGATCGACCGTCACATCCGGCACGAGCACCGACTCCTTCAACTCCGCCGCCGCGCCCACAATTCCCTCACTTGCGGCCACGCGCATCTTTCCCTGTACGCGCTGCCCGTGTTTTACGTCCACGCGGTGCCGGAACACCTTTTGGTCCTCGTCGTAAAGCATGATGCTCAGTATCTGGTAGTCGATGACCCGCTTGGTTTGTTCGGCGGCGCGCCGCAATAGTTCTTCGACGTCCAGGATCGAACTTGTCTCCCGCCCAACTTCGTTCAGCAGAAGTAATGTCTCCGCCTGCGCTCGAACCCGTTGAAACAGGCGTGCATTTTCGATGGCCACGGTAAGCCGGCTTGCAAGCAGCGTCAGAATACTCTGCTGGTCGGGCGTAAAGTAGTCCAGGTGCCTGCTTTGAATATCAAGCACGCCCACGCATTTCCCCTGAAGCATCAGCGGAACAGCGAGTTCGGAGCGCACACTCTCAATGGCGTTGATGTATCGATCGTGCTTCGAAGTATCGCTCACGCGAACCGAGTGCCCCGTGGCCGCGGCCGTTCCGGTAATTCCCTGCCCAACCGGAACCCGCAGGCTTTCCACAAGCTCTCGGGGATATCCGATAGAAAATCTGTGCTTGAGGTATGCACCATCGCCTTCGACCATCAGCACGCCAAAAATTTCGTAGTCAATATGACGTTTAATTAGGGCCGCGGTGCGCGCCAGCACCTCGTCCAAATCAAGCGAGGAATTAACCTCCTCGCCGATCTCGGCAAGTGTATTCAGAACTTCGGCGGGAATCGCCGTTGTTGCCGTCGTGTGAGTAGCCGTGGCTTCTGACTGTTCGTTGGTGGGATTCATGAACTCATTTCATTATAGCAGGCAGTTGCGGAGCGACTGTGGATGCTGTTTCTGGGAGAGCATTTATTCGGTGTTACCGGCTGCAGGGCACCCCTGCGAGGAAACGCAGCGCTGCCTCCCGCAGCGCAATCACTTTGAAAGGTTTTCCGCTTTGTCCTGCGATTTTAGCGTGAGTACTCCGACGCCCGGCAGGTTGCGGTATCGCTCCGCATAGTCCAGCCCAAAACCCACCACGAATTCGTTGGGGATGGTGAACCCCACATAATCCGCGTGCACCGCGGCAATCCGCCGTTCCGGTTTGTCCAGCAATACCGCCACGCGCAACCGCTTCGGCTTGCGCTGTTCAAAGACGCGCAATAAATATTGCAGCGTCATTCCGGTGTCCAAAATATCTTCCACTACAATGACCGTCTTTCCTTCGATGCTCGCATCGAGGTCTTTCGTCAATCGAACCTGCCCGGAAGAGCGCGTATTTTTCCCATAGCTCGAGACCGCAATAAAATCAAACGACACCTCACCAGGAATTCCCCGCGCGAGGTCGGATAAAAAAAACACCGCGCCCTTCAGTACCCCGACCAAGTGCAGCGGCTCATCCGGGAAGTCCTGCCGAATTTTTTTCGCCATCTCGAGAATGCGCCGTTGAATCCGGCTCCGCGGAATGAGAATCCGCACTTTTTCGCCCGGAGTCCACTCTGTGTATCGTGTTTTGCTTTTCCTCGGTGCCATTGGTTGCCCCAAACCGGAACCGCGACTCTAGCTCACGTCCTACTCGGTGAGCAAGGCCCGCGAACAATACTCGCTCACCAAATTGACGTCGAAGCCCACGGATATGCTCGCGCAATGCTCTGGGCTACGCTTTGGGCGCGGCTACTGCAATCGTGTTAGGCGCACTGTGACGCCCAAACCCGGCTCAGCTATACTCCAAGTTCCGGAGGCCCGTTTGCTAGAAGGCGCAAAAAGCACTCTCTTGATCCTCAGCGCGCTTTTCCCGATCGTCAACCCGCTGGGCGGCAGCCCTATCTTTCTCACTCTGACGGCGGACTACTCGGCCTCCGCTCGCCGTGCCCTCTCGCGGCGTGTCGCTATAAACTGTTTTTTCCTTCTTGTCTGTTCTTGCCTGGTGGGAACTTACATTCTTACTTTTTTTGGAATTTCGCTGCCGGTCGTTCAGGTTGGCGGAGGCCTTATCGTGATTTCCACGGGCTGGGCCATGTTGAATCGCACGGAAGAAGAGCGAGGCAGCCGCAATGGCGGAGTTCAAAAAGATGTTTCGCCTCAGGATGCATTCAGAAGCGCCTTCTATCCCCTGGCCATGCCTCTGACCGTCGGCCCCGGTTCCATCTCCGTCGCAATTACCCTTGGCGCAAACCTGCCGCGCCACCACGGATGGAATATTCTCGGAATTCTCGCTGTACTGATCGGCTCCGCGATCATCGCTGCGAGCATCTTTCTCTGCTATGGGTTTTCCGATCGGCTGGCGCGAGCCCTGGGACCGACGGCGATGACGGTCATCATGCGCCTCTCGTCGTTTCTACTTGTCTGCATCGGCGTGCAAATTCTTTGGAACGGCGCCAAAGCTCTTCTCGAGACTCTTCCAGCGTTTCGCCAGTGAATCGACGGCTTCTCTGCAGAAGTTCCCGGACCGCACAATTCTCCATGAATGCACTGCGTGTTTCACGCGCACCTAGTAGTTCAAATGAAAATTCAGCAGGTGCCAGTGATAGATAAACCAGAAAAATCCCACGCAGCCGATAGCAAGAAACGTGTTCCAGATTTTATTCCAGAACCATTGCTGGCCATCGCTCCAAGACTTCAGGCTGTTGTAGATGGCCACTAGCGAGCCCCATCCGGCTAACAGCCCGATCACCTGCAATAGGTGCAACCAGGGATCGCTCCGCTCTGACAGTCCCGAAGGATTGCTGAGCTTGCTGACAAAGATCAGCAGGCCCACCGCGTAGAGCACGACACCAATACAGACCACGCGCACCAGCATTCGCAGCCGCTTCCCTGCCGGATCCAATGTGAGCGGCTTTCCATAATGCTTTCGAATCATTGCTCCGATGGGCCACATCAGCAACGTCAAAACGATTACGGACAAGCTAAATCCAATGATCACGTAGTTCAAAATCTGCTTATCAAACGTGTTGTCCACCTGTTGAAATACCATGAACGGGTAGTCGATATACGCCACGCGCCGGCCCGTGGGATCCTTGACGAACGCAATTTTCGAATGCCCATTCACGTCGCGGAACACCATCGGCGCAATCTCTCGAAAATGCAGCGGCTGCTGGTTGAGTCCCTTAAAGCCGTCCATTGAGATGGTGTTGTCTTTCGAGTCGGCCGTGACTTTCGCCTCGCCGATCACCGTTGTTACTGCCAATACATTCGTTTCAAAGCGCCGGCTGATTTCGTAGACACCGGCGACGCTCTTTGCATCCTGGGCAGCCGTCGCGAGCACCGGCTCGTTCGCCGGAGCCGCGGGAAAATACCGCTGCATGAACTTATCGAACAGCACGCCACGCGCGTTGAACTCGCCGCGCCCCGCGCTGTTGTAGGAGACGAAGAAGCCGACGTTCGAATCCAAAATTAGGTGCAAATCACTGTGGAAATAAACTGTGTCTCCGCCATGCCCAATAATGCGATGGCCGTTTTGCGACTCTTCATAAAAGCCCAGGCACATCGCGTTCACCGCCGAGGGCCATCCCTGCTGCCGCGCGTGCATCTCGACAGCAGTCTCGGGCTTCAGGATTTGCGCATCGCCATACTTCCCATTTTGCAGATGCATGACCATAAAGTGCGTCATGTCCACAGCGGACGCCGAAAGCGAGCCGGCGGGCGCGACCTGGACGTGTTCAAATGGCTTCGCCTCGCCAGAACCGAGAGCATATCCCTTTGACATGAATGGCTTGAGCGCCTCCGGCAAAGGCTGGCGAAAGGTTGCGTGCGTCATATTCAGGGGCTTGAAGAAATGCTCCTCAACATAGTCGTCAAACTTTTGACCCGAAACTCGCTCGACGAAGTACGCGGCCATCGTAGTTGCATAGTTCGAATAAGCGGGCGTCATTCCTGGCGGGAAAATTCTTGCGGGCATATGCACGCGCAAGTATTCGGGAATGGGGCGCAAATCCTCTGCCGAGCCGACGAATAAATCCTTGGCCGTCTCCTCAAAGCCCGTGCTGTGCGTCATGATGTTGCGCAGGGTGATCGGCTTGCCAAACGCCGGGGGAATCTTAAAATCGAGATAATCGTTCACGTCGCGATCCAGGTCCAGCTTGCCCTGTTCGACCTGCTGCATCACCGCCGTCCAAGTGAACAGTTTTGAAATCGATCCCGGACGGAACAGCGTCGTCTCCGGGGTCACCGGCTCTTTCTTTTCCACGTCGGCATAACCGTAGCCCTTTGCCACCACCAACTTGCCATCCTTGACCACAGCGACTACCGCTCCGGCGATGTTCGCATTTTCGATCTCAAGCGGCATGAGCCCGTCGAGAAAGGCTCCGAGGTCGTCCGCACTCAGATCATGCGCCTTCGGCGCTGCACCCTCGGAAGCAGATGCTTTTGCGGCAGCGGGAGTCACCGCGGTGTCGGCAGACTTGGGTGTCTGCGCAATGAGAACGAGACAACCGAATACCGCAGCGCACGCCAGAAACAAAAGTCTCGCAGGCCTCAATCTGTTCACCATAATTCCTCCCGCACGTCCCCGTGCCGAGCATGTCCAAACGGGGATCCTATGAGCCACATCGTGGACCTGTTCACGCCTGAAACATTTGTTGCATTCTTGTGTTGCGGAGACTAAGTAGCAAAGGCCCGATTGTCAAGCACTTTGCTGGAACCAGCCTGACCGTCCTCGAGTTCCGCGATGTCGAATCTTTCGCGTATCAAGGCACCAAGATCTTGGTCCGCTCAGTGGCTCGCGCTCGCCGCGTCTTTTGATGGCAACTTCTTCAAATAGCCTGACAAATTCGCCTGTTGGAGAGACCGTAACTCGATACAAGCGTTGACCTCATCCTTGGCGTTCTGGAGCGGACGCTCGCTTCCGGGAAGATTCTGGGAGACAAAAAACTCCTGCGAATCGTCCCTGAGTTTTGCATCACAAAAAACTCCAGCGAGCGTTGGAAATCCGCCGGAAAGCGATTCCCCGGCTTTCTCCTTGATTGCGGGAAAGTTGCTCTTGAACAGCTCCCACGCTGCGGCCTGAGTGTCAACGTTGGTCAGCACGCCTGCAACATAGAACAGATCCTGATTTTTCACCTCAGTACTCAATGCGAATTCGATGGTGCGCTTCGCTAAGGCGGTACTCGGGAATTGGCCGAGAGCTCCGAAATAGTTGTAATACTCCTCGGGAGTCTTCGCCGTCTTCATGTGCTCCACGTACCTGTCGTAAAGCGCCGCATCCCCTTCGAGCGCGGACACGGAGAGTGCATTCCCGGCAAGCGCGGCTTCCACCGAATTCGGATTCTTCATGTACTGCTCTACGAGTGCGCGTGACATGGCCAGCAGTTGCGGATCGCGCCCGTAGGTTGCGAGCGTCGCGAACACGTCAGAGCGCAGCCCCCGCCTGTCGTCGGATTCGCCCGCGGTGGGCGTTGCTCCTAGTTCCGCCGCAATCGGCCCAAGGAAATCGCGTACCCATTTTTCGAATGCCGGCCGATCAGCGGCGGCCACGATGGTGTCGTGAATTTCTCCAAATCGGCCGGTCATTACGCCTACCAGCGCCCGTGTGCGTTCACCCTTCATTTTTTCAAGCGTGTCGAGATAGTCCCCAAGGCTCAACCGGCCTACGCGCACCATGGCCCACTCATCTCCGAGAAAATGGATGCGCTCTTCCGGAGAAAAACTGCTTTCCAGCTCCGCGCTCATCTTTGCGAGCGTGGCTGCATCGTAATCGCTGCGATAGTAGCCACGCCCTCCCGCATTGGCGTAGACCCACGGCGAACAACCGGGAAGTTCGAAGGTCTGCTGACGCTGAGCCAGCAAAACGTACGTAGTTTCCTTGGAGCCCGCCGGGCGAAGACTAACAGGGATCTGCCAAATCTCCTGCGAACCGGAACCGAGTTTTGCCGCATCGGCGAAATAGCGCTCTTGGGAAAGCGTCACTTTCGTGGTCTCCTTGATCTTCTTTTTCTTAAGGAAGCCACCGGTGCTTCCGCCACCAGCACATACGGATTTCACCGTAATCAGGGGCGCGCCTGACTGCTGCGTAAAGCTGGCCATGACCTGGTCGACCGGTTTTTCCGATGTGGCCGCCATTTGGTTCCAAAAGTCCTCAGCCGTCGCGTTTCCATAGGCATGCTTTTCCAGATAGGCGTTCGTGCCCTTTCGGAAAACTTCCGGACCCACGTAGGCTTCCACCATACGCAAAACGGATGCCGACTTGCCATAGGCAATTCCGTCGAAGAGCGTCGCAATGTCCGCCGGCGTTTCCGCCTTCGCCCGGATCGCACGCACCGAAGCAATCGAATCCGTTGAAAGCGACCCGCCTGTCTGCTGAATCTCGCCGCGTTCCGCGTGCCACTCCGGCTTCCAAGCCTCGATAGGTTTAAATGACATCCACGTCGCAAATCCCTCGTTCAGCCAGATATCATCCCACCACTTCATGGTTACTAAATCACCGAACCACATGTGCGCCATCTCGTGCGCCAGCACACTTACGACGGCCTGGTGTGCGTCCACGGATGCATTTTTGTCGTCGATGGTCAGCAGCGTTTCGCGATACGTAATCGCCGCTGTATTCTCCATCGCTCCGGCGGAGAAATCGGGAAAGGCGATGATGTCGAGTTTTTGAAACGGATACTTCGTCTGGTAGTACGTGTCATAAAACTTGAGAATGTTTTACGCGGAGAGCAGCGCGAAGGACAGCAAGTCTTTTTTCTCCGGAACCGCGCAGACACGAATTGGAATGCCATCCGCTCCGCCTGTTAAGCACGCAAAATCGCCGACCATCATCGCCACCAGGTAGGTCGACATTTTAGGAGAGTCGGAGAACTGCAGGGTATGTTTGCCGATTCCGGGGCCGGGCGTATCGGAAATGATTTTGCCGTTCGAGATAGCGGTATCGCCCTTGTCAACGACGAGCGTGATGCGAAAGACCGCTTTGTAGGCGGGCTCATCGAAGGATGGGAAGGCACGGCGCGCATCCGTGGCCTCAAACTGGGTTACCGCGTACCGCCGCCGCGCTGTCTGGCTCAAATAAAACCCGCGCAGCTTGTCGTTCAATATTCCGGTAAAGCGAATATGAATCTCCGCAGCCCCCGCCGGCACGACAGCCGGCACCGTAACCGTCATTGTTTCGTTTTTCTCATCCGTGGTCACCGCGGCGGCCTGTTTGAAATCCGCGGACCCGATCCAAGCCTCTTTGAATTCCAACTCCGCGGCATTCAAGACGATTGCCGTGGCAGGCTTTTGCAAATGAACGTGAATGGTCTCATCGCCCGTGAATGTGGCGGAGACAAGATCCGGTTCAAATTTCAAGTCGTAGGAGTCCGGCACGACATTATCTGGCAGCCTTTGTGCCATGATCCCCGCACATGCAAATAGACTCCACAGCGCCAACACAACGACACGCTTCATAAATCTCCCCTTCGAATTTGCAGTAAGAGCCTGCGGCATCAGGCAAGAACTACGAACACTGCTGGACGATTCTTTCATTCTTCATGCAGGAGAAGCTCCGCCCCGGCTTCGGAGCAGACTCGCCCTCATGTCGTGTAAGAGGATAGCAGGCAATTCGCCCGATTTACATTTGCGATTTGTTAAGGTGCAAGCGCCTTAGACCCGAGCGGCCGGCGCTTGCGCAACCGGGTGCCGATCGCTCCAATTATTCGTGCGAACCGTCAACTGCTCGATGCGGTCGCGCCGCACGGAATAACCGATACCGGGCGTTTTCGGAACCAGTATTGTGCCCCTCGAGGAGACCTCAACCTCCGGTTCGATGATATCTTCGTTCCAGTAACGTTTGCTCGCTGAGACGTCTCCCGGAAGCGTGAACCCCGCGAGCGTCGACATGGCGATGTTGTGCGCCCTGCCAATGCCGGTTTCCAGCATTCCGCCGCACCACACGGGGATGGAATGTGTCCGGCAAACTTGCTCGACACGCCGCGCCTCGCTGTGGCCGCCGACGCGCCCCAGCTTGATATTGATGATCCGGCAGGCCTTCAGCTCAATCGCGGATAAAGCGTGCCCCGCATTATTGATGCATTCATCGAGACAGATCGCGGTCTGAATCTGGGCCTGAAGCTTCGAATGCGAGTAAATGTCGTCCCAACTCAGCGGCTGCTCTATCATCAACAGCTTAAATTCATCGAGCTTCCGCAAATGTTCCGCATCCTCGAGCCGGTAGGCGGAATTGGCGTCCACCGAAAGACGAATCTCTGGGAATGCTTTCCGCACGGCGGCGACATAGTCGAGATCCTTCTCCGGCTTAATTTTTAGCTTGATGCGCTGATATCCACAGCGCAGTTCTTCTTCGACTTTTCTCACAAGGGATTGAGGACTTTCGCGAATGCCAAGAGACACGCCGCTGGCAATCTCGTCCAGCGTTCCGCCTAAAAGCTTGGAAAGAGGCACGCCTTTGAGCCGGGACTCCGCATCCCAGAGCGCATTTTCGACGCCGCTCTTGGCCATCTCATGTCCGCGGATCGCAGCCAGCTTCCCGCAACATTCCGAAGCGGCAGCAACATTTTTTCCAATGAGCGATGGTGCGATGAAATCAGAAATCACATGCCACGCAGTGTCCGTGGTTTCCGAGTTGTAGCCCGGCGTTTCGCTGGCCGTGACCTCTCCCCAGCCACTCGCTCCGTCCGCGACTACTTCGACCAGAAGGATCCTACGGTGATGCGAAACGCCAAAACTGGTTTCAAAGGGCGCTTTGAGGGCCATTTGAACTTCCCGCAGAGTGATGGACTCAATCTTCATAGAACTCCAGAACACCGGTGATGCAATTGAAGCGTATCGGGCATTCTGTAAAAGCGCGATGTGCTCAGCTTCGCCGCCCTTATTCTCTTGCCGCGGCCTCACTATCATCATCGCAACGCACGTTGCACTTCCCCATGCGTTGTTGCGTCTGCCAGGAAATTGGGCCAGGGACCTTTGATCCTAGTCCTGCACTTCCATGTCCGCCGTGCATTATAGCTTATTGCAACATTCGTTGCATTCCTCTCGATTTTGAATATTGCGTTAACATCCCATTTTAGAGTCAACCACCCTCGATCGCTCGCGCAAGTTCACTTCACAAAATCGGTTTAATGATGCGCTTTTGACCGTACGGCTGTAAAATTCGCGACGACGAGGAGGGGTGAGAAATGGATAGACGACGCATGTTCACAATCGCGAGTGGTTTGCTAGGAGGGAGTCTCTGCCTTGGTGCAATGGGCGCTCGCGCGCAGGGAAAGCTCTCGCCGAAGTGGGAAGAGTTGACCGCGGCCGACTTTCGCGCGGGCATTCAGCAATCGAAGGGAACCTGCTTGCTGCCCTTTGGCATTCTGGAAAAACATGGCCCGCACTTGCCGCTCGGAACGGATTTGCTGAACGTACGCTACGCCTCGCTGCAAGCGGTGGCGCAGGAGTACGCTGTCGTTTTCCCGGAATATTATTTCGGGCAAATCTTTGAGGCGAAGCACGAGCCCGGAACTATTGCGTACAGTGTGGACTTGCAATTGAAGCTGCTGCAGGAAACGACGGATGAGATGGCGCGCAACGGATGCAAGAAAATTCTAATCGTGAATGGTCACGGCGGGAACGAGCACCTGTTGCCTTTTTTCGCGCAGTCGCAGATGGACAATCGGCACGACTATGTAGTCTACGTCCTTGACGGCGAGCGCAGCAAACCCGGCGGCCCGGCGAAGAAATCCATTGGGATTGATTATCATGCGGGAGAAAATGAGACGTCGAACACGATGGTGTCGCATCCCGATCTCGTGCATCTTGACCGTGCGAAGAGCGAATCGGGCGCGGATCAGAAACGAGCGAATTTGCCGGAAGACGTGTACACGGGAATCTGGTGGTACGCGCGATTCCCGGATCACTACTCAGGCGACGGCTCGGTCGCGACGAAGGCGCTCGGCGAATGGAACATGAAAAATTGGATCGATGCCATCGTCGAAGCTCTTCGCGCGGCGAAAGCCGACGAGCAGAGCCTGAAAATTCAAAACGAATTCTACGAGAAGAGCAAACATCCGCTCGATACGCGGCCGTAAGTCGATGAGAGCCGGTGCCTGGTGCCTGGTGGCTGGTGACTGAAAGTGAGTGACTTGTGATTGGCAATTTGCGACTGATGATTTGTGATTGAGGAGGAAAACGAGGACGCAGAGACAGGGAAGTAGAAGAAAAGTGGGATGGCTAGCGGTCGCGGCGAAGTTGTCCGAGCCACCGAGTGAGGATCGAGACAGACTCCTGCTCAAGATCGATGAATTCGAGACCCATGCCGATCTTCGGCTTTACGATGCGGACCATGGCGAGCGCTTCGACGCTTTCGTTTTTGCGCTTCAAAGTGACCCGGGTGCGGGACCTCACGACCAGCGGCTTGCTGGTGCAGACGAAGCAGCCTCCAAGGGACAGATCCGAGGTGACGCCCTCCGAGCGGGCGCCGGACTCAAGATCGAGAACTTCCGCGTCAGCGGCGAAGGGATAGCGGATAGCGTAGCGGCGGTCGCGAAGGGTTACCTTGTGCGACGCGCCATCGGCGGTTCGGTCGTTCATGGTGATAACGTTGCCCACTGTCAATTAAACCGGGGAATAGCGAATCAGGACGAACCGGAAGAGCGTTCCCCTCTATCTATTAAGACTGCCAGAGAAGGCCAAAAATGGTGGAATTGTGAGGGACAGGAGGGCGAAAGAGGCAACATCGCGAGGCGCTACGGGACGTTGGCGAGAGGAACATGAACTATTAGTTGGTACGACAAAATGCAAGGATGCGAAGAAGCAAGCGGGGGACGAGGGTGCTAGTCTGAAATGGAAGTCTTCCCTCATGACAAACGAAACGATGACAAGCGACGGACTCCGGCAAAGCGACCGTGTGAGTTTCCGCATGCCCGTGGAGGTATCTTGGATTGCCGCCGCTGGAGCGGCCACGAAGCACATCGCGGAGACGCTGTTGGTGAGCCGCAATGGAGGCGTTTTGCGGCTGGACCAGAAACTGACGGCAGGACAAGAGCTCACGTTGCGAAGGTCGGAAGGCGATCTGGTAAAAACAGCGCGGGCCCGCGTGGTAGCGGAAATCGATCAAGAGCCGGACGGATTTTTGTACGCCATCCATATCACGGAGCCGCGAGCGGACTTTTGGGACATCGACTTCCCCGCTCCGCACAAGGCGGAAGAAGCTCTTGCCAGACTGCTGATGGAGTGCGGTTTCTGCCAGAGGCGCGAAGTGGTGTACTTGAGTGAGCTGGAGTTGAAGTCCTTCGAGGTGCGGAAATGTGTTGCGAGGCTGTGCAAACATTGCGACTCGCCGTCGATTTGGATCGAGGCGCAGTCGGAAATGAAGACTCCGGAGAAGGACGCGGCACGTCCGCAGCCGGTTGAAGACCGGGTGATCCCCCGGCGAAACAGGACGCGAGTCAAGGCGCGCGTGCTCGCATGCATTCGTCGACGCGGTTTTCAGGAAGAAGTGGCGGTGTGCGAGGATTTGTCGAAGGGCGGGCTGAGTTTTCGGAGCCGGAACAAGTACGAAGAAGGGTCTCGCGTGGAAGTGGCGGTGCCCTTCACGCCGGGGAGCGGCGCGATCTTTGTTCCGATTCGGATTGTGTTTTCGCAGTCGATCCCGACGGCAGGTTTGTACCGGCACGGGGCGGCGTATATACGGCCGCCGCTCGATACATAAGCCGGCCGACTCACAGGCAGTGGCGGGCGTCGAGCGAACAAGTCACCACGATCATAAGCAAAACGAAAGGCCAGTACAGAGCAAGCGGCGCGCCCACCAGAAACCATAGGCCTTTCTTGCGGATGCGGAATATACACGCGACGAGAGTTACAAACCACACCAGAGCTAAACAGACGCTAATGCGAATGGGCACGTCCCAGCGGCCCGGCGGGAATAAGTATGGAAAAAAACAAGCAATAGCGGCGGTGACGAGCGATGAGACAACCAGCCTTTGGCCAATGCTCATGTATTGCACCTGGGTCTTTCTGTGGTGGTTTTAGTCGACGCTGGCAATGGCGGCGTTTCGCTCGTTGCGGCGGCGCCGCAGATAGTGCATGGAAATGTTGAGATACGCCTGGCCGCATGGAGTTTCAATGGCGATGACCATGGCTTCCGTGTCGGCGCTGCCTGCCAGACCTTCTTCATTCATGTGAATTTCCGGCGGAAACACCTTGAAACGGAACCCCTGATCATTGAGAAGAGTGACGGAATTGCCGATGACCATATTCGCGAGCTCGCAAACTGTCTCGCGGACAACCTGGTCGCTTGCCGGAACTTCCGAACCTGCAAGATGGCTGGCGACCTTCATGGCAACTTCGGGCGAGAGGTCCAGAATGACGCGGCCTTCAATGTCGCCTTTGATGGCAATGAGCGCAGCCACCCCTTTTCGGCGATAGGTGTCTTCGTCCATCGTGAGGTCGAGAATCTTCGTCGGCGCCTGAAGCGATTCGGCGAAAACGGCATCAGCGGCGTTGATAAACGGCTGGATGAGTTCCATTCTCATGAGCGATGCTCCCCCGCGAAGGCGACGGGCGCGCCAGCGGCGTTGGGATCGTCACTGAGAACGTAACGGAGAATTTCGTAGAGCACTTCTGGCTTGACCGGCTTCTGCACGAAGTGCTTCGCTCCCTTCTGGAGAGCTGCCAGAATGTTTTCCTGGTAGCCCACCGACGAGACCATAACAATGCGCGCGTCGCCATGCTGGCGAACGATGCGCTCGACGGCCTCGATGCCCTCCATCTGCGGCATGGTGATGTCCATGAGCACGATGTCCGGCTTGGTGCGATTGAACTCCGCGATGGCGGTGAGGCCGTCGCCGGCTTCCCCCGCGACTTCACCGCCGAACATCTCAATCATCTTGATGATGTTCTTGCGAGCGAAGACGGAGTCGTCCACCACCAGGTAGCGAACGGGTTGATTGTCTTTCCGTAACAGAGCGGCGAATTGTTGCATGGCCTTCTCCTTCTCCCGGCACGGTGTTAGGTGCGATGGGAAGAAACGGGTGTCCTTTCCGGTTTCTCGTGCTTATCGTTCTTCTCGAATTTTTCGGAGCTGGCGCGATCCCCGCCGTAGTTTTGAACCAGGAACGCGGGCAGACCGTCCAGCGGAACGACTTTGTTTGCGTATCCTTTGGAAATGGCGGCGCGAGGCATGCCGCTGACCACGCAAGTATCTTCGCTCTGAGCGACGGTCATGCCTCCGGCGGCTTTGAGCGCTCCGAGACCTTCCGCGCCGTCTTCACCCATGCCGGTCATCAGGAGGCCGACAGCGGTGATACCGAACTGTTGGGCGACGGAATGGAACAGAACATCGGCCGAAGGGCGGTGACCATTGACGGGAGGGCCATCGGACAAAACAGCCATATCACCGCGTGGCATGCGCCGAACCATAATGTGGCGATTTCCAGGACAGATGAGCACGCGGCCCGCAAGGAGCAGATCACCGGAGCGCGCTTCTTGAACTTCGAGAGCACAGCATTCATCGAGCCGCTTTGCAAACATTTCCGTGAAACCTTCCGGCATGTGCTGAACGACAAGAAAGCTCGCTGGAAAGTCCGCGGGAATCTGAGACAGTACGTACTGAAGCGCGTTGGGGCCGCCGGTGGAAATTCCGATGGCAACAATGCGATTCGGGGGCAGCGCGGCCCGCGCCGGCTTCTTCTTGCGAAGAGGAGGATCATCGGAAACGACCGCAGCTGGCAATTTGCGGCCGGCTGCGCGCTTGGCTACCTTGATTTTCTCGATCAGCAATTCCGCGATGGAATCGAGATGCCCCGCAGCGGCGTTCTTGGGCTTTGGGACGAAGTCAATGGCGCCGAGAGCGAGGGCCTTGAGAGTGGCGTAGGCGCCCTCTTTGGAATGAGTGCTGAAAAGTACGACGGGCATGGGAGCACGACGCATGATGAGGCGGAGAGTTTCCATGCCGTCCATGCGCGGCATTTCGAGGTCGAGAGTTACAACATCCGGATGGAGCTCTTCAATTTTCTTCAGGGCGAAAGCGCCGTCCATCGCCGTGCCGACGACTTCGATGGAGGGGTCGCGAGAAAGAATCCCCGGAATGAGTTTCCGCATGAGGGCGGAATCATCGACGACGAGAACTTTAATCCGGGCGCTCATGCGATCGCTCCCAGCGGTACGGCGCGAGAGAGACGCGAGAGAACGGCCGGCACATTGAGAATCAGCACGACGGTGCCATCGCCAAGAATGGAAGCGCCGCTCACAAGGTCGCTCGAGACGATGTCACTTGGAAGCGCTTTGATGACCAGCTCTTCTTCCCCGACCATGCTGTCCACGAGGAGGCCAAAGCGTCTTTCGGCGGAGCCGATCACAATGACAAAGTGTTTCTTCTTTTTGGGCTCACTTTCGATTGCGCGAAGGCGGCTCAAATGTTCGAGGCGCACGAGAGTGAGAATTTGATCGCGCAAACGCAAAACCTCGCGCTGATCCACTTGATGGATCTCCTGATCGTTAATCCGCGAGATTTCTACTACGGACGAAAGCGGAACGGCAAATAAGCGGCCACCCACGCGGAAGAGCAAAGTCTGGATGCTCGCGAGGGTCAGCGGGGCCCGCAGTTGAAACGTGGTTCCGCGCGATTTTTGCGTGGAGATATGTACGGTGCCCTTTAATTTGTCGAGCACGCTGCGAACTACGTCCATGCCAACACCGCGGCCGGAAACTTCCGTAATTTCGGAAGCGGTGCTGAATCCCGATTCGAATATAAGATTGACCGCCTCTTGATCCGTGAGGCGGGCGGCTTCCTCCGCCTTGATAATTCCCCGCTTGACGGCTTGCTGGCGCACGTGCGCCGGGTCAATGCCCCGGCCGTCATCCCGTACTTCAATGACCACCTGTGTTCCTTGATGATAAGCGTTTAGATAGACCGTGCCCCGCGCAGGCTTCCCGGCCGTCAGACGTTCGTCGGCAGGCTCGATGCCGTGATCGACGGCATTGCGCACAAGATGCATCAGCGGCTCGCCGAGGGCATCGAGAATACTTTTGTCCAGATCCGTGTGCTGCCCTGAAATGTCCAGCGCAACGTCTTTGCCGCACTGCTTGGCCACGTCGCGCACGACGCGCGGAAAGCGGCGGAAAAG
>JBGPLB010000023.1:0-35320 GCA_041486245.1 Candidatus Acidiferrum sp. | reverse complement strand
CCGCCACCGCGAAAAGTAGTCAGCGTCATCGATTTTGGGGACATGCACCACGGTCTCACCGTTTCTGAAGTAGCGATCGCCGCAGCATACGCGGTGCTTGGCGAGAACGATCCACTCTCGGCAGCGAGCGCCGTTGTAGCGGGCTATCACAACGCCTTTCCGCTCACCGAAATTGAGATATCTCTGCTTCACATACTCATCGGGATGCGACTCGCAGTCAGCGTTACGAATTCCGCGTATCGTAAATCGCTTGTCCCCGATGATCCCTACGTGACGGTAAGCGAGGCTCCGGCATGGGAAGCGCTCGAAGAGTGGGCGCAGGTACACCCGCGATTTGCGCACTACACGTTTCGTGGTGCCTGTGGCTTGCAAGCGTTTCCGCACGGAGAAAAAGTGCAACAGTGGCTCGATTCCATCGCGAGCAGGGCGGCGTCAATTTTCGAGGAGGATTTGCGCACCGCTCCAAGCCTCGTCTTTGATTTGAGCGTCGGAAGCAGATTCCTCGGCGCTGACCCTCGCGCGGCGGAAACGGCTAATCTCACCGAGGCGGTCTTCCGCTCGATGAAGCGCTCAAATGTCGCCGTAGGGATCGGTCGCTACAACGAAGCGCGACTGCTGTACACTTCGCCTCTTTTTGGTTCAAGCGAGAATCCGACAGATGAGCGGCGCACCATTCATCTGGGCATCGATCTTTTCGCCGAACCGGGCACGCCGATCCGGGCACCTCTCGATGCCGTCGTTCACGCCGTCGCCATCAATACCGCACCGTTGGACTACGGGCCGCTGGTGATCCTTCGCCATTCAACAGCTGACGGCTTGGGATTCTTTACGCTCTACGGCCACCTAGCGCGAGAATCCTTTGACGCACTCCAAGCGGGCCAGCGCATCTCGCGCGGCCAGAAATTCGCCCGCGTTGGTGACACCAACGAAAACGGCGGCTGGGCGCCTCACCTGCATTTCCAGATCATTCTCGACTTGCTGGACCTGGGCGCCGACTTTCCAGGCGTTGCTTATGCGTCGCAGCGCGGCGTGTGGACTTCTCTATCCCCTGATCCGAATTTGCTTCTGGCAATTCCGCCCGAGCGCTTCCCGCAGCCAGAGCCAGATTCCGCTGGAACTCTTTCTGCCCGCCGCGAACTATTAGGAAAAAATCTCAGCATTACCTATCAACTACCTCTCAAGATTGCGCGTGGATGGATGCAATATCTTTACGATGACACTGGCCGTGCCTTTCTCGATGTCTACAACAATGTCCCACTAGTCGGGCACAGCCATCCGCGCGTCGTGCGGGCCGTGCAAGAGCAGATTGCTCTCCTCAATACAAACACCCGCTATCTTCACGATAACCTCAACCGCTACGCCCAGCGCCTAACTCGTCTTTTCCCCGGGCATCTGCGCGTCTGCTACTTCCTAAATTCCGGAAGCGAAGCCAACGAACTCGCACTTCGGCTGGCACGAACCCACACCAGCCGCGAAGACGTTATCGTCCTCGAACACGCCTACCACGGCCACACGACCACCCTGATCGACATCAGCCCCTATAAATTCAACGGTCCTGGCGGTCGCGGACGCAAACCGTGGGTCCACGTGGCCCCCATCCCCGATGACTATCGCGGTCCCTATCGCCGCGAGGATCCTCAAGCCGGAGCAAAATACGCTCAGCACGTTGCGGAGATATTGGAGAAGGCGCGCACGGAAGGCCGAAGCGTGGCGGCGTACATCGCTGAAACCCTGCCGAGCGTCGCCGGCCAGATCGTTTTTCCGCAGGGATATCTCGCCGCAGCTTACAAACACATCCGTGCCGCAGGCGGAGTATGTATTGCGGACGAAGTGCAAGTCGGCTTCGGCCGCCTTGGCACGCACTCTTGGGGATTCGAAACGCAGGGCGTTGTTCCCGATATCGTCGTACTCGGAAAACCAATCGGCAACGCTTTCCCTCTCGCCGCAGTCGTTACCACTCCAGAAATCGCCGCCAGTTTTGACAACGGCATGGAATTCTTTAGTACGTTTGGAGGGAATCCAGTGGCGTGCGCCGCGGGACTTGCTGTTCTAGACGTGCTCGAAACGGAGCATCTGCAGGAAAACGCTTTTCAAGTCGGGCGCTATCTCCTCGCGCGCCTCAAGGCTCTGCAAGAAAAATACGCCTTGCTCGGCGATGTGCGAGGCTCAGGGTTGTTCCTGGGACTGGATTTGGTGCTCAATTCAGAGACCCGCGATCCCGCGCCCGAGCACGCTACTTATGTCGTCAATCGCCTGCGTGAGCGCGGAATCCTAACAGGGACGGATGGCCCGCATCACAACGTCATCAAGCTTCGCCCTCCGCTGATTTTCTCGAAAGCCGACGCGAACCTCTTTGTCGCTACGCTCCACGAAATCCTGAGGGAGGATGCAGCCCAACCCGGTGCCTGACCTGAAGGCTGCCTGCTTTTTTAAGTAGTTCGAAAAAGTATCGACCTTCAGGAAAAACTGAGTAGGTCACGACGAACATTTCTATTTACATCGATTATTAGTTGACAATCCAGTTATCTTACGCTTAGTCTTGGCACGCGATGGAGCTAGATTCCTCCCTCTCCTGGCTCGCACTGGCGCTCACGCCCGGCTTGGCCTCCCGTCTGTCTGCGCGCTTGCTAAAGCGCTTTGGCTCACCCGACGCGGTTTTTCGCGCGCCGCTCGCCGAGCTCGAAGGATGCCGTTTGCCTGCTCCGGTGGCGCAGGCGGTCTTCAAGAAGGAATCGTTCAAGCGCGCGGAAAAAGAATTGAAGGCCGCCGGAAACATCGATCGGTGCCGGTTGGTCAACTGGACGGAACCGGAGTACCCACAAACGCTATTGCAAATTTACGATCCGCCGGTCTTGCTCTACGTTCGCGGTGACGCGGAAGTCCTGAATCTTCCATGCCTCAGCATTGTGGGAACCAGGCGGCCGACTCTGTATGGCACGCAGATGGCGGAGCGCCTCGGCCGCGATCTGGCAGCGCGAGGACTTGTGATCGTGAGCGGCATGGCGCGCGGCATCGATGCCATTGGGCATCAGGGCGCCATGGCCGCCAGCGGCAGAGCGATTGGAGTCCTCGGGACGGGAATCGATGTCTGCTATCCGAAAGAAAACAAAAAACTCTACGAGAAGGTCTTGGAGCGCGGCGCCATCATCAGCGAATTTCCCTTGCGCACTCATCCGGCACCGGAAAATTTTCCCATTCGGAACCGCATTGTCGCCGGAATGCCGCTCGGCGTAATCGTCGTCGAAGGAGCGCAGTACAGCGGCTCGCTGATTACCGCCCGGCTGGCTATGGAATTTGGCCGCGAAGTCTTCGGCGTGCCCGGAAACGTCACGCAGCCCGTCAGCTTCGCCCCGAACCAACTGATCAAGCAGGGCGCAAAACTTGTCACAAACGCGGAAGATGTGATCGAAGAGCTGCCGACCCCCGTGCGCGCCGCATTGGTCAAAGCCGAACAGCCGGAAGCCGAGCAAAGGAATCTGCTGCTCGCGGCATCCCTGAATCCCTCCGAAAAAAAGATCTACGAGCTGCTCAGCGCTGAAGAATCTAAACACATTGATGACATCGTGGAACGATCGGGCTTGAACTCTTCCGAAGTTCTAGCTACGCTTTTTGATCTGGAAATGAAAGGAATCGTGCGGCAGTCTCCGGGGAAGCAGTTCAGTAAAGTATTGCTGTGAAAGCGGATAGGGCGAGAATCGCCAGCCTCTGGTCCTGCATCTAAAGCCTGTAAGTATCCCAAAGGCTGATGGCAGCATCTAGTCCTAAGTTAGCGAGAAGGACACACGCCGCGTTGTCGAACCTTCCAGCAGAACAGTACGGGGTTACAAAGACAAGATGGCACGTTCGCTTGTGATCGTCGAGTCGCCTGCAAAGGCGAAGACCATTAATAAGTACCTGGGGCGGAATTATACCGTCAAGGCTTCCATTGGCCACGTGATGGACCTGCCCAAGAAGACGATCGGCATCCGTCTGCCCGGCGAAGAAGAAAACAACGGAAAGAAAAAGAAGCGAGCGAAGAAGGGAAGCAAGAAGGCCAAGCCGGTCCGTCCGCCCATTTCCCTGGACGACGAAAAGATATTTGAGCCGACTCTGCAGATCATCGCGGGCAAGGGCAAGATCATCAACGATCTGCGCAAAGCTGCCAACGTCGCGGAAGCCGTCTATTTGGCTGGTGACCCCGACCGCGAAGGAGAGGCCATTTCTGCCCACCTCGCCATGGTTTTGGCCAAGCCTTCCAAGTACCCCGAACAGGAGCCCAGCGTCTCGCGCTTCAAGAAAAAGGACGCCAAAGCCGATGCCGTCGAAGAACCGGTAAAGGACGAGCCCAAGAAAGAGATTCCGGCAATAGATCCCAAGAAAATTTTCCGCGTGACCTTTAACGAGATTACGCCCAAAGCGATTCGCGCGGCTTTCGAGCATCCCAGGAAGGTCGACACAAATTTAGTGGATGCGCAGCAAGCCCGCCGCGTCCTCGACCGAATCGTGGGCTACAAAATCTCTCCGCTCCTCTGGAATAAAGTCCGCCGCGGTCTTTCCGCGGGCCGTGTGCAGACCGTCGCTCTCCGCTTGATCGTCGAGCGTGAACAGGAAATCCGCGCGTTCGTGCCACAGGAATACTGGACGATCCACGCCATGCTTGATGCCGGACAGCCGCCGCTCTTCGAAGCCAAGCTGTTCAAACACAAAGGCGAGGACATAGAAGTTAAAAACCAGGAAGCCGCGGACAAAGTCGTTGCCGCTGTGAGCACGGCCAAGTGGCAGGTTGCAAGCGTCACGCAAAAAGAAAAGAAGCGCAACCCGCCGCCGCCCTTCACAACCTCAAAATTGCAGCAGGCCGCTTACAACCGGCTGCGTTATACCGCCAAGCGCACCATGTCCCTCGCGCAGAAACTTTATGAAGGGGTCGAGCTTGGCGAAGAAGGTTCCGTCGCGCTTATCACCTACATGCGCACCGATTCCGTGCACGTCTCGAACGACGCTCTGGCGCAGGTGCGCGAGCTGATTCCGGACCGTTTCGGCGCCAGCTACCTTCCCGAAAAACCAAACTATTACAAGTCCAAGAAAGACGCGCAGGAAGCCCACGAAGCCGTGCGTCCGACGGACGCCATGCGCGCGCCCGAAGACGTCCGTAAGTATTTGGACGACGATCTCTTCAAACTCTATCAATTAATCTGGCAGCGCTTCGTCGCTTCGCAAATGCTTCCCGCCATTTTCGATCAAACGACGATTGACATCAGCGCCGGTGACTATACGTATCGCGCCACCGGTTCGGTCCAGAAATTCGACGGCTATCTCCGCGTCTACCAGCTCCCGGCCTCCAACGCCGACCGCGATGACGACGAAAAAGACGACGAAGGCGAGGGTAAATCGCTTCCGCAAGTCAGCGAAGGCCAATCGCTGCGCCTAGATAAGATTCGTCCCGACCAGCATTTCACTGAGCCGCCGCCGCGCTATAACGACGCAACATTGGTGAAAGATCTGGAAGAAAAGGGCATCGGCCGGCCCTCCACTTATGCTTCGATCATCTCCACCATTGTCGAACGCGAATATGTCACAAAGGATCAGGGCCGCTTTTCGCCCACCATGCTTGGCGAACGCGTCAGCGTGCTGCTGGTAAAAAGCTTTGAGGATATTTTCGACGTCACCTTCACCGCGCGCCTCGAAGAAGAGCTCGATGAGATCGAAGATGGCAAACTCCACTGGCGCGAGGCTGTTAAAGAGTTCTGGGAAAAGTTCGTCGTTGATCTGGATCGCGCCGACGATGAAATGCTCTCCTACAAAGCGGGCATCCCCACGGGCAAAAAATGCGAAAAGTGCGGTCAGGGCGAACTGCTCGAACGCATCAGCCGCCACGGTTTCTTCCTCGGTTGTTCGCGTTATCCCGACTGCGATTTCATTCAAGATCTCTCGCCCGAGCTTCCGGCGGACACCGGCGAGCCCAAAATCGAGTATTGCGATAACTGCGGCAAGGAAATGGTTATCAAGCGCGGCCGCTTCGGCACTTTCCTCGCCTGCAAGGGCTATCCTGATTGCAAGACCACGCGCCGCCTTGTCCAGGGCACTCGCATCGCACACCAGCCCGATGAGCCGCTCGACGAAAAGTGCGCACTTTGCGGCAACGGCCTGGTCAAGAAACACGGCCGCTTCGGCGAATTCATCGGCTGCACCGGCTATCCGAAGTGCAAGTACACGCGCCCCATCACTTTGGGGATCAAATGTCCCAAGTGCAATGAGGGCGAATTTGTCCGCCGCGGCAGCGCCGGCAAAGGCGGCCGCGGCCGTCCGCGCATCTTCTATGGCTGCTCGCGCTATCCGGACTGTGACTTCACAACCGCATACATGCCCATCGCCGAGCCGTGCCCGAAGTGCGGCGCGCCCTTTATTGTTGAGAAGAAAACGAAGATAGGCACAGTCCACGCCTGCTTGAAGGAAGGTTGCGACTGGGAAAAGCTCGCTCCTGAACCAGAGCCGCAACCTCAAGTTCAACCAGAAGAACCCGCGCCCGTTGGCGCAAAGCCGTAATCTTCTCGGCGTTCACGCGAAGGCTGTCTCGCATCACCCGAAGAATTTCCGTTGTGTGAACTCGCCTTACTTCGGCGCGGGAACGTCGTAATTCTCGTCCGTATACACGAGCAAAGGCGTTCCCTGCTTAATCTCGACGTTTTTCCCGTGTTTAATCAATCCAATCGGCCCGAACAAAACAGTTAGCGCCACCGTCGCGCCTACCTTTCCTTCTCCTTCTTTCCCTTTGGTTCCGCGCAAGCGTAATCGGCCGTCGTTCACAATGAGGTAGTCCAACCGCATGTTCAGTTCGCCGGCCTTGCCCATCATGCCCGCTTTTTTCGCATGCGTGATGGTTCCCACCGCCTTGGCCCCGGCTTTCACAATCACGACGTCACCAATTTTGACGTCTTGATCGAGCACAAGACTTACGGGGTCATCGTCCGCTGCGGTTTTCGAACTCAAGTCCTGCGCGAATTTCAGATTTACGTCGGCGCCTTCCTTAAGCACAAGTTTCTCCGGAGGCGCAGCCGCCACTGGCGGCTTGCTGGAATCGGGAGGCTGCTGCTGCGGCTCTTGTGCCAAGAGCGTTCCACTGACACACATCGCAAGAACCGCTCCGCCTGCAAAAGACATGAGTCGCATCCAATCCTCCCGTTTTTCTAGCCAGTCGGCGTTTTAAATCGCGGATTCTGCTCGGCCGTGGCGACGAGCGCCTGCCGTATAGAGCTCCGCTGATTGGAGGGAGAGTATCACTCTCTTATCCTCAGGGGTAAGCAAATGAATTGTTGTGGGCGGCGCCCGGTGATGGCTGATGCGTCGATTGGATACATTTGCCGCCGGATGCTGTCCTATACTTGAGAAACAAAGCCCGGCAGAGGCCGTGGCAAAAAATGAAAACGGCCATCGGCAAATACTTCGAATATCTCCGCGCAGTGAAGAATTCCTCGCCCCACACCATTTCAAACTATGGCAAGGACCTTCAGCAATTCGTATTGTTTCTCTCTCCGCCCGGTTTGGAGCCGCCTGCCCTCTGCGACATCACGCACACCACCATCCGCGAATTCGTCGGCTTTTTGCACGACCAGGGACTCCAGAAGAGTTCCATCGCGCGCAAACTGGCCGCGCTTCGTTCCTTTTTTAAGTACTGCGTCCGCGAAGGCCGCCTGAAGGAAAATCCCGCCCGGCTCGTGCCGACTCCAAAGTTGCCCAAACGCATTCCTTCCGTGCTCTCGGCCGAGGAGATGAACGGCTTCCTGAACCAGCTCCAGCAGATGGGGCCGTCTTCAAGCATCGAAGGCCCAATCTCCAAAAAACGAGGCCGGCCCGCGGCAAAGACTTCTCCACATCTCCTTGCCAAGCTGGAGGACGATGGTCTCCTCCTTCGCCGCGACCGCGCTTTGCTCGAATTGCTGTACGCCGCGGGGCTTCGCGTGAGCGAACTCACCGGCCTCAACCTCGCCGACATCGAGCAAAAAGAGCGCATGCTTCGAGTCCGCGGCAAGGGCGACAAGGAACGCATCGTCCCGTACGGCACCAAAGCGCAGGAAGCGCTCGAAAAGTATTGGCCTCTTCGTGAGCGATTGTTCCTGCAAGCTTCGAGCAGCCGCGGCCGTCACCGCAACGCGCCCCACACCGAGGCCGTGTTCCTCAATTATGCCGGCCGCCGCCTCACGCAGCGTTCTGTTGGCCGCATCGTCAAGAAATACGTCCGCCTCGTCAACGTGAATTGGGACTTGCACCCGCACTCGCTGCGGCACGCCTTTGCCACGCATCTTCTCGCCGATGGCGCGGACCTGCGCGCCATCCAGGAACTCCTGGGCCACCAGTCCTTGTCGACCACGCAGAAATACACCCACGCCTCCATCCGCCAACTGATGGACATCTACGACAAGTCCCATCCCCACGCCTGAGCTAATTGAGCCTAATCGTGTCTGAAAACAATACGGCGGCAGCCCGTGTCTCGGACTGCCGCCGTTTTACTCGAGGTTAGAAGATCAGTTTCGCTCCGATCTGGATTTGCCGCTGTGCCAGAAGCGAATTGCTTGAGGACTGCACCACGCCAAACTGAGGGTCTGCCACGAGCGTCGGTGCTGCCGCGGTTCCGCCGATCGAGTAGTTTCGCGTACCGACGGAGGTGGCGTTAACGTGGTTGAATAGGTTGAAGGCCTCGCCGAAGAGTTCGATTTTCCAAGATTCGTAAAGATTGAATTTCTTCGCCAGGCGCAAATCTATGTTGACGGTCCGCGGCATCTGGAATCCGTTCCGGGCAATCTCCGGCAGGCGGCCGCTTCCGCCGGCCCCTAGAATTCCTGTCGACACTCTAACAAACGTTGCGGCAACTGGAGCGTTCCCCGAAACAGTCGCCGTATAGGGCGCCCCAGACGACACCATCACGATGGGCGCAATCGACCAACCGTCGAGAGCGGTCCGTACAAGTGTCCCTTTTTGGGCAAAGTAGCTTGGCTGCCACACTAGCGTCGAGCCGAAATGGTGGTGGATATCAAAGTTGGACCTGCCATTCTCCAATCCCAGATCAAACGGATTCAGTACGTTGTTGGATGCCGTAAAAGTTTGCGAACTCTGGCCGGTATCATAGGTATTTGAGAAAGTGTAGAAGGCTTGCAACTGCAGGCCGCTGGTCATCCGCCGGTTCAACATGAGCACCACACCGTTGTACTTGGAGGTTACGGTATCGGAAATGTTGGTAATCCTCCCGAAACTTGCATTTGGCCGGGTCAATGTCACTTGAGGGGAAGGCAGTTTTGGGACCTCAAACAATGGCATCGTAACGGTCTGCCCATTGGAGGGTCCCCCTGAGAAGGTATAAGTAATCGTATTGGTTGGGTTGAACAGGTTTGTATCAATGAAGATCGGCAGGTTTCGTCCTAGGCTCCCCACATAAGACACCGAAATTGCCGTGTTCGTCGCGATCTGCTGCTCGTACACCAAGTCGAATTCGTGGATAAGCGGGTTCTGCGTGTCGGGAGCGAACACCACTACGTCCGGTGCGTTGACGGTTGCCGGGGGCGCAGTGGGCACAATATTCGGATACAGTGGAACTGCCCCGGGTGTTGGAACGAATTGGAATTGAAGTTGGCCAGTCGTTACTCCCGTATTTGTGATGGCATTCGAGATGGTCGAATTGATAATTCGCCCGTAGTAAATCCCGTATCCGCCGCGAATTACGTACTTGCTACGCCCAGTCATGTCCCACGCAAAACCAACCCGAGGGCCGAAATTGTTCTTATCGCTCGGAAATTGTGCTGTCGCGGGCAGGAGCGTATTAGGGATCTGGGGGCTGGGCATCTTTTCGTAGTCCCAACGCAGTCCCAGGTTCAAGGTCAGACGCGGCTTGATCCGCCAATCGTCCTGAAAAAAGAGGCCATAGTCCCACGTCGTGAATTCGAAGGCCGTCGGACCAAACCCCTGGTTATAGCTGGAGTAGCATCCCACGTGAGCCCCGCCAGCGGTGGTGCAAGCCGGTTGGGCAAAATTATTTACTGCTGCCGCATAATCGCTGATGTAATCCACGCGATTGTTGTAGCTGTACGCGCCGCTTTCCTGGAAGAGGTTGTCGTTAAGGTCGTGGAACCGGATGACGTCCATTCCGAACTTGAATGAATGTTTGCCGTGGCTGATTGCGAAGTTGTCGGCAAATTCGTAACTGTGCTCATCCGGGAAAGCGCGCCGGTCCAGGAAATTTGGTTTCCCGAAGACGATCCCCGCGCTTCCGGAAATCGTGATCTGGGGGGAGATTCCCTGCTGCGAGATCGGCTCTCCCGGGATTGCAGACTGCGTGTTTTCGAATTCGAAATCCCGCCCATATTGAAAGCGGAACTCGTTGATCATCGTCGGTGTGACCGTGGAAACAAGCCGCGCGATTACCGTGTCATCTTTCACAAAATCGTTTCCAAAAGCCTCCGCTCCGCGAAACACCACACCGGCCGTTTGAATCCCGGCAGGAGAAGACCACCGCATACGGTTATATTCCATCGATAGATGATTATTGGAATTAAGTGCCCAGTCGACTTTCGGGAAGAGCAGCAATTCATCACCTGTTCGAGGAACCACTCCAGTCAGCGTCTGAAGGAATGCCAGAC
Organism: Candidatus Acidiferrum sp.; assembly: GCA_041486245.1. Lineage (GTDB taxonomy): Bacteria > Acidobacteriota > Terriglobia > Acidiferrales > UBA7541 > Acidiferrum. The sequence continues at coordinate 24,716 of JBGPLB010000023.1, read as the reverse complement.
CTGCATTCGCTTGCGTCGCCGTAACTCCCCTTCCTGAGAGCGTCGCTAGCTCCGCTGTGCTCAGGGGCGCAAAGAACGCGGAAGGGCTGCTGGCATTGGCGACGCCGGGGAAATTGCGCAGCTGTTGGTCAGCATTGAAAAAGAAGAACAGCTTATCCTTGATGATCGGCCCGCCGATATTTCCTCCGAACTGGTGTCGCTTATCTTCAGGCTTGATTGGAATTGCTGTAGACGATGCGGGGGGAGGCGGCACGATCGTCTGGAAGGGATTAAACGCGCCAAAATCGCTGCTCCGGTAGAACCAGAACGCCTCCCCGTGCAGACGGTTGGTGCCGGACTTGGTCACCGCGTTGGTCACTCCACCGGCCGAGCGCCCGTACTCTGCCGAGTAGTTGGAAGTGTTCACTTGGAACTCAAGGATGGACGACTCGCTGATCGAATAGCTAATGCGCGTCCGGCCTTTCTCTTCCGCAAAAAACGCTTGATTGTTGTCGCCGCCGTCCACGGTATTGTTGTTCAGCAGCCCCGAGACACCACGGAAACTCACCAAACCGAAATTTCCATCCGGCACGGCTCCTGGCGTGGACAATGCGAACGTGGACCATCGCCGACCGTTGATAGGCAGATTCTCGATGGTGGTCGAGTTGATGTTGGTTGAGAAGTCGGCGCGGTCCGTCGTGATTACAGGGGCCTCTGCTGTGGCCACAACTGTCTCTGCTAGTGTTTTGACGCCCAGTGTCGCATCGATGGTCGTCGTGCGGCCGACTTCGACCGTGATGCTGGTCGCCTTGAAAGAAGAAAAACCGCCTGAGGAAATCTCGAGGGAGTACAATCCCGGCTGAAGATGGATGATCTGATACCAGCCGCTAGCATCCGTCGCACCGGCAGAACGGCTCCCAGTACCGAGATTCGTCGCACTCACGCTCGCGCTCGGCACCACCGCGCCGGACTGATCGGTTACCGTGCCGCCAATTGCGCCGTCCGTGGTGGACTGCGCGCCCGCCACAGGTGTCGTCATCAGACACACAAATAGCGCAAAAACCATTCCCACAACATATACCCCGCCTCTTGTCCTCTTCATGGAGGAGCCTCCTTGAAAACTCAGAATGTCAGCAACAAGGGCACCAACTGACAGAAGCAATCGCCGTTACAGAGGGGTTTCTCTGTTTGATTGCGAGGCCGCCTTCTTCAGTTCAAACTTGTTGCTTGAACAGCTTTAGGGAATCATCCGATGGACTATGTTTCTAGCACATGAACGATTCGTAAGCAATCTGTTGCTCTGCGGATATCTGAGGAAAATTTGTATGCTCTCTATCTGCTTTGCAGCATCGAAAGAAACGCGCTAGTCTCCCTTGGCGAATTATTCAAAGGAATTCAAGGTGGACTCTAAACTACTGCTTCAAAAGCTTCTTCTCGCTGCAAGTTTGGCGCTTGCGGCAGTCGTCCCTGCCCGCGCGCAAGACAATTACGAAATCCAAGTCTACGGCTATGATCAAGTCGAGCCTCGCCACACCATGATCGAACTCCACAGCAATTTCACCATCAATGGCAGCAAGTCTATGGTGGACGGTCTCTATCCTACGAATCACGCCGAACACGAAACCATAGAGATCACCCACGGTTTCACTGACTGGTTTGAAACCGGCTTCTACATCTTTACTTCGTCTCGCAGCGGCCAGGGCATCCAGTGGGTCGGTGACCACATTCGCCCGCGCTTCCGTATCCCCAAGAAATGGAATTGGCCCGTGGGCCTCAGCCTGTCAAATGAATTCGGTTACCAGCGCCGCCAGTTTTCCGTCGACACCTGGACCTGGGAGATGCGCCCCATCATCGATAAGCAAATCGGCCGTTGGTATCTCGATTTCAATCCCACGTTCGACAAATCCTTGCACGGCCCAACCGTGAATCAAGGTTTCATCTTTTCGCCTAACGTCAAAATCAGCTACGACTTTACGAAGAAGATTACAGGTGGAATCGAATACTACGGCTCAGTGGGGCCCGCAACGGACTTTTCTCCCATCAGCCAGCAGCAACACCAGATTTTTCCCGCCATCGACCTGAATCTATCGCCAAACTGGGAGGTCAATTTCGGTCTCGGCGTCGGCCTCACAGGCTCTACCGATCATTTGATCGCTAAAATGATTCTTGGTTACCGCTTCGACTTTTAACCTTCACGCAGAAAAATCCCGGGCGCTCAACTGTGGTTTTGCAGGAACTCCCTCGCAATCTCGTTGCACTCTTCAAACGCCGCCTCTTCGTTGTGCGGACTATGCTTTCCGTTTCCGACGAATCTCATCGTTGCATGAGGGAGTGCTCTGCGAACTAGCTCCATTTCACCTGGTTCGGTGCGCGGATCAAGACTTCCGTGGAGGAACAGGGTAGGCACCACTAGTTCGCCAAGGCGGCCGCCATACAAATCCTCATCGGGCCGCTGAACCAGGTCGGCTAGCCGAAACCAAGCACCGCAATTCCGGCGTAACGCGGCCAGCCACTGCGTCTCCCCATGATCTTGCTTGAGCAGATTTTTCGTTTCCTCCCCGAGATCCTCCGGATGCGCTGCAAATCGCTCGAAGAAAGCGCGCGACCCCGGTTTCTTCCGAAGATAATGGAAGGCCTCCAGGATTAGCCGCTCGCAGCGCTGCGGCGCCGCCAGCCCTAGCATGGCCGCGATCACGGCTCCATCGCTGTGACCCCACAGGGCCGTCCGCTCTATCTCAAGTGCATCCAGGAATTGGATAGTTTCCGCTGCCGCCCGGCGGTGAAAATCGAGCGGCATCTCGTCCAAGACTCGCGTCGACTGCCCGTACCCGGAGCGGTCGGGGATCAAGATCCGAAACTCTTTCTGGAACGCCTCAATCTGCCGATCGAATGGATAAACCCTGTAGCCCCATCCCCCATGGAGGAAGACCAGAGGATGTCCTCTTCCAAACTCGCGGTAGTAAATGGTTACGGGATTGAGACCAGGTGCGTGCGGAGAATCAGGCAGCTCGACAGTTGGCACCTAATTTTGCCTCTCCGCTGAAGGGCAGAAGCCTCCGCGCTGTTTCGATGTTCTTGCGACGAGAATCACGCACTGTACATTACGTCAAAAAATTTTCCGACTCAACGCGCATGGAGAACAACAGCGCACTTGCCGCCTTGTGCGCGCAAAACGTGACAGCCACAATCATCGATCGATCCTTGCCCGCAAATAAAAACGGCTGGCAGCACACGCTGCCAGCCGTTCGTTTTCTCAACTGGAGAATCTAGTTCAGTTATCTGTGGCCCCCACCATGCCCACCGCCATGGGAACCGCCTCCACCGCCTCCGTGGAATCCACCGCCGCCGCTGCTGAAGCCGCTGCGTCCGCCGCTAGAGCCACCGCGTCCACCGCTGAAGCCGCTGCGTCCACCGCTCAAGCCGCTGCGTCCGCCGCTGAAGCCACCGCGTCCACCGCTGAAGCCGCTGCGTCCGCCGCTGAAGCCACCGCGTCCACCGCTGAAGCCGCTGCGTCCACCGCTAAAGCCACCACGTCCGCCGTTGAAGCCGCGTCCATAATACCCACCGCGCCCGTAAAAGCCCCGGCCCCAGTAGCCGCCCCGGAAGCCATGAAACCACGGCCCGGCTCCAATAAAGACGCCGCTTGCGAACCAGTCTGGTCCGTAGAAGCCGTAAGGCGCGCAATCATAGGGATAATAGGAATAGTACCCGTAGGTACAGACAGGCGGAGCATAATCATATCCATAGTAACCAGGGCCATATCCGACCCCAACTCCAACCCTAACCTGGGCTTGCGACGGCGCTGCGGCTACAAAACCGAGTAACGCCAACAACGCCAAATATTTTAGGTAACGCATTTCCTTGTCCTCCGTAGACCCAAACCATCTTCCAAGCAGGCCATGGATCTAAGTGACCTCAGGCACCTCACTTACTCAGAAGCACCTAAGTAGTTTAACTCCAATACGGTACAAAAGTTGCGGTCAATTCGCCGGCACCTCTCGCCGCTCCTGCCACTTACCATCAGCCGATTTCCCACAGTGGCACTTTGCGCTCGCCGCCCCTATGACGCCAACGGCAACTCCCTGGGAAACCGGGAAACCGGGAACAGACGGGACGTTTTCCAATGCGTCGGCGCTAGTTCCTCTCAACCAGCCTCGCCGTTCAATCCTCCAAAATTGCCATTCAACACCCAATTTCGACCATTCACTGTAAAACACTTTACTTTTCGATACTCCGATGCTACCATTCCCTATGTTTCGCTCACGCCAGTCCCGCCCGCACTCCCAACTTCCATCCGCTTGTGTCCAAGATCTGTCTGTGCCTGCTACCTGCTCGCGGCACCGGCCTCGATCCGCCAGGCATAGCTCCACTTGTGACTTAACTTCCATTCTTCCACCAGTCACCAGTCACGCGTCACCAATCACTAACTCTTTTAGAATCCGCACTTACGAAAAACACGCCCCTAACCCTTTTAGAATCCGCACTTCCAAAACACAGGACTTAAAACCCTTTAGAATGAACACTTCCGACCCCCCCCCAGGGGGGGTAGCCCTCATGGTTAAGCAGAAATCCGTGGAACGATTTCTGTCCCGAACGACCATCGGGAGCAAGGAATTTCTTGCCACAGGCAACAAACGATCTTTTTGGGGCGCCACGAACTGCGGCCACTCGCTGGCCCATCGGCAGTTACCCACTCGCTTGGTCTGTTCGCAGACAAGTTTATGGCCACTGCGCGTTCCTTCGTTGACGCTTTACCGGCTTCGCCTCTATAATTGGGGTTTGTCTTTATAGCTTGGAGGGCAGATGTACGCCGTTATTCAAACCGGGGGAAAGCAGTACCGCGTCGCACCGGGCGACACCATTCGCATTGAGCGGGTCACGGGCGAAGTTGGTGAAAAGGTGACTTTTGGCAAGGTTCTCGCCGTCCACACGGACGAGAAAAAGGTCGTGCTGGGTGACGACGCTTCCAAAGCCAGCGTGAGCGGCAAGATCGTCGCGCAGGGCCGCGCCAAAAAAATCACCGTGCTCAAGTTCAAGAAAGGCAATCAATACAAAATTTCTCGCGGCCACCGGCAGAATTTCACGGCCGTTGAAGTCAGCGAAATCAAGCTGTAGTCTCTTTCAAACCAAAGACGATCGACTTTGGTTTCCAGAGAAAAAGTCTCTAAGAAAAAAGGAAATTTGTTATGGCACATAAGAAAGGCGGCGGCTCCTCTACAAACGGCCGCGATTCTCACGGACAAAGGCTCGGCGTAAAACGCTTCGGCGGACAGCTCGTCAACGCGGGCACGATTCTTGTGCGCCAGCGCGGCACGCGGCATCAGGCTGGCGAAAACGTGGGCCAAGGCAAGGACGACACGCTCTTCGCTCTCGTCACCGGCATCGTGAAGTTCACGGACAGAGGCCGGCACGGCCGATTCATCAGCGTTCAGCCGGCCAGTCAAACCGCGTCCGCAGCCCACTAATCGTTCGCGTTCCCCGGGGAATTTTCCGTCCGGTCAGTTTCTTGTGCCGTCCGGTTTTTAACGGACGGCATTTTTCTTCCTGGCTTGCGCACTCTGCGGAGACGCTGCAGCTTTCATTTGGTGGGGTTTTCGCGAGTCACGAGCCACTCGGCGCCGTCGCTCCACCAAAATCGGAATTCGGCGTTTTGCAGTATCGATCGTGGGCTTATGCTATCGTTTTTAGAGGCGGCCGCCTAGCGGTCACCGTTCCTGGAGCGTGTTTCTCGTGTTCGTTGACGAAGCAAAAATCCTGGTGAAGGCCGGCAACGGCGGCAACGGTTGTATCGCTTTTCGCCGCGAGAAATATGTTCCCCGCGGCGGCCCATCCGGCGGCGACGGCGGGCATGGCGGAAGCATTTACCTGGAAGCGAATCCCAACGACAACACCCTTCTTCGCTACCGCTACAATCGCGAATTCAAAGCCGATCGCGGCCGCCACGGCGAAGGCTCGAACTGCACCGGCCATTCCGGCGCGGACATGATCCTGCTTGTTCCCGTCGGTACACTCGCTTACGATGCGCAAACAGGGGAAACCATCGCCGACCTAGCCGTCCCTGGACAACGAGTGTTGATCGCGCAGGGTGGACGCGGCGGCCGCGGCAATCAAAATTTTGCCAAACCCTGGCATCAAGCCCCGCGCGAACACGAAGATGGTTTCCCCGGCGAGGAGCGCCATCTTCGTCTCGAACTGAAGCTGCTCGCCGATGTCGGCTTGGTCGGTTTCCCGAATGCTGGCAAATCCACGCTAATCTCGGTGATTTCCGCGGCCCGGCCCAAAATCGCCAACTATCCGTTTACCACGCTCGAACCCAATCTCGGCGTCGTCAATGCCGACGGCGGCACTGGTGGCCACGGCACTGAACTCGGTCGCACCTTTGTCGTCGCCGATTTGCCCGGCCTCATTGAAGGCGCGCATCTAGGTGCCGGCCTCGGCATCCGTTTCCTCCGCCATGTCGAGCGCACGCGCCTCATCGTCCATCTGATCGACACGAGCGATTCCAACGTGGATGACCCGGTCCACTCGTTTCAAGTCATCAACGGAGAGCTGGAGGCCTTTAGCCCTTCCCTCGTCGAAAAACCGATGCTCGTGGTTGCCACCAAGCTGGATGCCACAACCGATCGCGCGCGGCTCGAAGCGCTGCAGGATTTTTGCAAAAAGCGCAATCTTGAATTCCACTCCATTTCCGCTGTTGCCGGTGACGGCGTGAAAGATCTAGTCCGCTCCATCGCCGACGCCCTCGACAAGATTCCGCGCCCAGGTCATGAAACTTCTCTGGACTTGCCAGCCACCACCGGAGAACTTGACCAGAACGCGCCGGGCCACGATTCGGTGCCTGCGCCAATCAAGAATTCGTGAGAAAATTAGCCACGGGTACCTTTTGGGAGGCGCATTGACCACAGCGCAGGCGCATCGCACCGCCGCAAAGCATCTCCCGCGTCGCATCGCGCTGTTTGGCGGCTCCTTCGATCCCATACACAATGGCCACCTCGCCGTGGCCCGCGCCGCCGACCGCCGCTACAATTTCGACGAAATCCATTTCATTCCTGCAAGCCGGCCACCGCACAAACTAAAGCAGCACCTGGCGCCCTTCCCGCACCGTTTCGCCATGCTCTCCCTGGCTTGCGCGGAACATCCCCATTTTGTTCCTTCGCTCGCGGAGGCCGGCGAAGACTTCAGCGGCACCCAGCTCCACTATTCCGTGGACACCGTGCGCTACTTCCGTCACGCCTATAACGCTCACGGCGATCGCATCTACTTCATTATCGGCGCGGACGCTTTTCTCGACATCCCCGTTTGGAAGGAATACGAAACGCTCCTCGGCCTTTGCGACTTCATCGTCGCGAATCGCCCGGGAATTCGTGCGGAGGCCTTGCGGCTGGTCATTCCGCCGGATCTCATCGGCCGCCGCGACTCGAAGAAAGATGCCGAAACGCCGGCCTCGCAAGTGGTTGCGCATCTGCAGACGACCGCCGTGTATCTTCTCGACTCTGTCTCTATCGATGTTTCCGCCACGGACATCCGCCGCCGCGCGAACCGCGGCCAGTCCATTCATGGGCTTGTCTCCGTGCGCGTCGAGGAATACATTCTCAAACAAGGCCTATACCGGTGAAAATCGACTCTTTGCCACAAGGCGTCCGCCTGGCTGTAGAAGCGGCACAAAACAAAAAAGCTTCGGGGATAATTGTTCTCGACCTCAGTGGCGTCGGCGCCTTCACGGACTATTTCGTGATCTGCACCGCTTTCAGCACGCCGCAAGTGCAGGCCATCTGCAGCGAAGTCGAACACCAGCTCGAAAAGCATCTTCATCGTTCGCCGAAACACCGCGAGGGCTATAGCTCCGCGGAATGGGCTCTAATTGATTTTGGCGGCTTCATCGTTCACGTTTTCAGCGAGCAAGCGCGGCGTTATTACGACCTGGAACGCCTCTGGCGCACTTCGCCAAAGCTCGAAATTCCTGACGAACCTGGCGCAGCCGCGCCAAACCTTTCTTTCGGCGAGCCGCAAGCAACCGGAGAAGCCTATTCCAAATGAGCACGGAGCGATTGCCGTGGATCGCGGAAGATCCGGCATCGCTGCGGCTTCTCGAACTGGCGCAAAAGGTGTCCACCGCTGCGACGACGCTGCTTATCAGTGGCGAAAGTGGCACCGGGAAAGATCACCTAGCCCGCCTCGTACACGAACTTGGCCCTCGCCGCGACGCCCCTTTCTTGAAAATTGATTGTGCCAGCCTCCCGCCGCAACTGGTGGAAAGCGAACTCTTCGGCCACGAACTTGGCGCGTTCACCGGCGCCGTCGAGCGCAAATTGGGCCGCCTCGAACTCGGCGGCAATGGCACTCTCGTCCTCGACGAAGTCGCCGCACTCACGCCCGGCGCGCAGGGCAAATTGCTGCGCGTATTGCAGGAGCGCACCTTCGAGCGCCTCGGCGGCACGGAATCGCTACGCATCGAAGCGCGCATCGTGGCTTTGACTAACGTCGATCTGACTGCGGCAGTAGCCAGCGGCCACTTTCGCGAGGATCTATATTTCCGGCTGAACGTTCTCGCTCTTACCGTTCCGCCCCTGCGCGAGCGCCGCAGCGATATCCTCCCTCTTGCCGATCACCTGTTAACGGCATTGCGGTCCATCCACGGCCACCCAGGCTCGCACCTGAGCGAGCCTGCGCGCCGCATGCTTGCAACCTATGCCTGGCCCGGTAACGTTCGCGAACTGCGCAACGCCCTGGAACGCGCCATTGTTTTTTCCCGCAGCGACATGCTTGAGCCCGGCGATTTTCCCGACAATATTCGCGCGGCTGCCTCCGGAGCCTCCGGTTCCCTCGCGGGGCTGCGGTCCCTCGAGGAAGTCGAGCGCGAAGTCATCGCTGCCACGCTCGAAGCGACGCACTACCGCATCAGCCGCGCCGCTGAGGCGCTCGGCATCAGCCGCAAGACCCTTCTTGAAAAACGCAAAAAATACGGTCTGAAGTGAAAATCCGCCTGCTCATGCTCGGCAAAACGCGCCGCGCGGAGATGCGCGCGATGATCGACGATTACGTGAAGCGGGTCGGCCGCCACTCACCGATCGAGATCACCGAAGTCCGCGATGGGGAAGCTGCGACCAAGAAACTCGACGCGGATCGCGCCGCCACGGCAGTGCTTCTGGACGCACTCGGAAAAAATCTGGATTCCAAAGCTTTTGCAAAATGGCTTGGCGAACTCCGCGATCGCGGAACACGAGAGCTTGTTTTCGTCTGCGGCGACGCAGATGGTTTTCCCGCTGCCCTCCGCGAGCGGGTTCCACAAAAAATCTCTCTCAGCGCCATGACTTTCTCTCACGAGCTTGCGCGCGCCATGCTTGCCGAGCAGCTGTACCGCGCCTTCGCCATCCTCTCCGGAAGCCCCTACCCGAAATAGCCGCTCTGGTGTAAAACCTTAGGACCATGTCGATCCGCATAATTCCAGATGAGGACCAGCCTTCCGCGGCAATTGAGATTTCTCTCGAAAAACCGCTGCCCGATTACGATTTGCTCCAACTCGACCAGCCCACGCCTCGCGACGTTGACGTCATTCTCGTTTCGCAGGGCTTTCGCGATCTTGTGGATGACTCTCGCGGCGTCTTGATGGATCTCCTTGCCCACCCTCCATTCCAAGCCAACTCTCCGGAACACGCGAATCTGGATTTCACCCATTCCACCCCGCTCGCACTCGAACTCACCCAGCTTACCGGCGCCATCTGTCCCGGTGACGACGAGGTTTACCGCCCCGGCCTGTGGATCGTCATCCGTGATCCGCACGCCAAGCCAAAAACGACACTGCCTTCCGCTATACAGGAACGGATCACCGCGATCGCCGCAGAATTGGGGAAGCGCCTCGGACTTTCCTGAGTTGCCATGCGACGATTTTTTTTCGCTTGACGGTTTGGAACGCGTGGCATACCGTTGCGCTCAATCGGCGGTCTGCGATTCGGAAATTTCCTCGGAAACCTGGTTGGGCGGACCCCGTCAAACGCGAACATTTTGAAATACTGGAGTCTCCATGCAACGTCCCACGGGCGTTACGATCCTTGCGGTACTCTACTTCATCGGCGCCGCCTTTCTTGGTCTTTGTGGAATTCTTTTCATTGTCGGCGGATCCATGCTTTCGGGGCTGGCTCAGAGTGGTGGACCGGGATCGGCACTCTTCGCGATGGGGGGAGCCGTGGTCGGTGGCATCTTTCTGGTCCTCGCGGTGCTTGATCTGGCCATCGGAATTGGATTCATCAAGCTGCAGAACTGGGCTCGCATCCTCGCAATCATCCTGATTGCAATCGGAGTGCTCTTCGGATTGCTCGGTTTGGCGAGCATGCTCGCGCATCTCGTGGTGGGTGTGCTGGTGTTCCGGCTTGTTTTTCTGGCGATCGAGATCTGGATTCTGGTCTATTTGTTCAAACCGCACGTTAAGCAGGCTTTTGGCGCGACGGGCTTCTGAAGCTGACAACATAAACTGCGTACGGGGCAGCGGCACAACGCTGCTCCCGTGCGTCACCTTGACCTTTCTTTTCGCACCCTCCAAACTCTAGACCTTTCCCTGTGACGCTGGCTCCTGTGGGAAAGAGACTTATGCCGGAAGAAAAAGGACTCCTGATTGTTTACACCGGGCCGGGCAAGGGCAAGACGACCTGCGCGCTGGGGACGGCGTTTCGCGCCGTGGGGCAGGGGCTGCGCGTCCTGATGGTGCAGTTCATCAAGGGGTCATGGCATTACGGAGAGCTCGACGCCGCCAAAATGCTGGGGGACGACAAGTTTGAGATTCGGCCGATGGGCCGGGGATTCGTCAAAATTGGCGGTGCCGAAACCGATCCCGAAGACATCAAACTGGCGCGGGAGTGTTGGGAAGCGGGGCGCGACGCGATTTATGGAGGGAAGTACGACCTCGTCGTCCTGGACGAGATCAACTACACGATCAGCTACAAGATGCTGGACGTAGGGGAAGTCGCTGAGGCGCTGAAAAAGCGGCCAGAACGCGTCCACGTCATTTGCACGGGGCGAAACGCTCATCCACAGCTGGTCGAGCTGGCTGACCTCGTCACGGAGATGCGCGAGGTGAAACACCCGTACACCAAGGGTATACTGGCTCAGCGGGGAATCGACTACTAGTCGCTACGCAGAGGGGTGACTCCGCGGCTGTACTTGCTGGCTGTACTAACGAACGATTGTAAACTGCGGTATCGAGTCTTACCCAGACCTATGGCTTGGTTCAAGCGGGACAAAAAATCGATCGACGCAGCCACGCCTCCTGAAGAGCGCCGCGTGCGCACGGAGGGGCTGTGGGTCAAGTGTGAGTCCTGCAAAACCATCGTTTTTCGCAAGGACCTCGAAGCCAACCTGTTTGTCTGTCCGAAGTGTCAATTCCATTTCAAAATGAGCGCGAAGCACCGGCTGGAAATGCTGTTGGACTCGCGCTGGACGGAGCACGACGCGGGGATGACCTCCACGGACCCGCTCAAGTTCGTCGACACCAAGCCTTATGCTGCGCGACTCAAGGAAGCCCGCAAGAAGCTGGGAATGAATGATGCCGTCATCACGGTGGAAGGCAGACTCAACGGCCGCGGGATTGTGTGCTGCGCCATGGAGTTTGGTTTTATCGGAGGCTCGATGGGCGCCGTGGTCGGAGAAAAGGTCACTCGAGCGATCGAACTGGCTATCGAGTCGCGCCAGCCGCTGGTCGTCGTCTCCTGCTCTGGCGGCGCGCGCATGATGGAAGGCACGATCAGCCTGATGCAGCTCGCGAAAGTGTCCGCAGCGCTGGCCAAGCTCGACGACGCCAAGGTGCCTTACATTTCGCTGCTCACCGATCCCACTACTGGCGGCGTGACTGCCAGCTTCGCCATGCTGGGAGACATCAATATCGCCGAACCCGGAGCGCTGATCGGGTTTGCGGGCCCCCGCGTCATCGAACAGACCATCCGCCAAAAACTTCCTGAGGGCTTCCAGCGCTCGGAATTTCTGTTGGAGCACGGTTTTCTCGACGCAGTCGTGCACCGAAAAGATTTGAAAGCGTTCATCACTAACTCCTTCGATCTGCTTCTGAGTTGAAATGAATTACGAGGCTGCGATCCGCTATTTGCTATCGCTGGGCAGGGAACTGGCGGCCCCGACGCAGTCAGCAGCGGCGAAATTCGACCTCGAGAACATTTTGATTCTTGCGGAGCGGCTCGGCCGGCCTGACCGCGCTTATCCGTCCACGCACATCGCAGGAACAAATGGCAAGGGTTCGACCGCGGCTTTTCTCGAATCTATTCTGCGCCGCGCTGGTTTTCGGACCGGGCTCAACACGTCCCCACATCTCGAAAAAATCAATGAACGCATTCGAGTGAACGGCGAAGAGATCGGCGATGATGCGTTCGCCGAAACGTTTACGCGGATTCAGGCTTTGAACGAAGAGCTGCTCGCCGCGGGCAAACTTCGCGCTCATCCAACTTATTTCGAATGTGTCACCGCGATGGCCTTCGAATACTTTGCGCGTGAGCGGGTTGACTTCGGCGTTTTCGAAGTGGGGCTGGGCGGCCGCCTGGACGCCACAAATATTCTGACTCCCGTGGTCTCCATCATCACGCGTGTCGACTTCGATCACGAAAATTTCCTCGGCCATTCTCTCGCGGAAATCGCGGCCGAAAAGGCTGGCATCCTCAAACGCAGTGTTCCAGTTATCCTGGCGGATCAGGGCTCAGAAGCTCTTGAAATCATACGCGCGCGCGCAAGCGAACTCGGCTGCCCGGTCATCGAAACGGGAACCGCGTTCCGCATCGAAAGGGAATGGATAGAAAACGGCTGCAGCCGCGCCTGCGTTACCGAGAATGCATCCGGTTGGTCTTTGGAGCTCACTCCGAGGCTGCCGGGAAAATTCCAGATACAAAACAGCCTCAACGCCCTGGCCACTGCGCGTTACCTTCAGAAGCGCGGGTATCACATTTCTAACGAGGCGATTGCCCAGGGAATTGCTGACGCTGCGTGGCCGGGCCGGCTCGAGAAAATTCAGACGAATCCAGACGTCTATCTTGATGGCGCGCACAATCCCTCCGCAGCGAGAGAACTCGCTGCTTTTTGGGAACAGACGCTTGCGGGGCGAAAAATCTGGCTGGTGTTCGGCGCACTGCGCGACAAGGCCGTTGACGAAATTGCGGGGATTCTCTTTCCGCATGCCGCCGAAGTGATTTTCACGCAGCCGCGCACCGCGCGCGCCGTTTCCGTCGTTCAGCTAGCCGAAATCACGTCGCATCATGCCGCGCATTTTGCGATTATTCCTGAACCGGGAGCCGCACTCGAATACGCGCTGGACCGCGCCGGCGCTCACGACGCTATCACCGTCGCGGGCTCGCTCTATCTTGTCGGCCAGCTGCGCCACTACTGGAAAAATCGCGTGCAGGTCGCGGCACATTGAAAAACACCGTAGAATATCCGGCTCGAGCAATACTTTCAGCTACGATGCGGCAAGGCAGTTGATAGAGCGAAACGAATTGTCCGTTGTGTCACTGCAATGAAGAAGCGTGACGTCAAGCCCATGGAATGGCGGCCGAGTCATCGGTTCGGTTTCAGCTTGATGGGGCTGATGTTTATTGCGATGGGCACATTTACCTTGCTAAGAGGCAAGACTCATTACGAGAATTAATAGGGGGGCGCGGTTTTCTCTCCTTTCGCGGTTTTCATCGAGATTTTGTGCTTGGTTGGCGTATTTACGCACTGGAGAAAAGGGAATTGACTTTTCGCGTGAAAAAATATAGCGGAAGAAACTTGCAACCCCTGGTCGGCGTCATCATGGGCTCGTCTTCCGACTGGGAGACGTTGGAACATGCCATCAAAACACTCAAAGAGTTAGGCGTGCCTCACGAAACGCGTGTCGTTTCCGCTCACCGCACCCCGGATCTTCTTTTTGAATATGCAGCGAGCGCCGAGAAGCGCGGCATCGAAGTGATTATCGCGGGCGCGGGCGGTGCCGCTCATTTGCCTGGAATGACAGCTTCGAAAACCGTGCTGCCTGTCCTCGGCGTTCCCGTGGAATCGAAAGCTCTCAAGGGCCTCGATTCCCTACTCTCCATTGCGCAAATGCCCGGGGGCATTCCTGTTGGCACGTTGGCGATTGGCAAGGCCGGAGCGATCAACGCCGCGCTGCTCGCCGCCGCCATCCTTGGGGGCAAGTACCCGAAGATTCGCGAAGCATTGCGAAAATTCCGTGTCGCGCAAACCGAGCGCGTTCTGGCGAATCCTAATCCGTCGACAACGGCTCTTCCTCAGAAAAAGAGGCCTTGGGAAAAAGGAAAGCGCGCGTGAGCATTGGCATTCTCGGCGGCGGTCAACTGGGTTACATGCTCGCCCTCGCAGGATATCCGCTTGGGCTGCGATTCCGCTTCCTCGATCCATCTCCGGAAGCCCCTGTGGGGCGGATCGCTCCTCGTGTCACCGGAGACTTTTCCGATCGCGCTGTGCTGGAGAAGTTTGCCCACGGACTCGAAGTCGTCACTTACGAATTCGAGAATGTTCCCGTGGATGCGGTCCATTTTCTTGCCAAGAAAGTCGCCGTTTTTCCGCCGCCCGGCGCCCTGGAAGCTGCCCAGGATCGCCTTCGTGAAAAGCAATTATTTGAGAAACTGGGGATTTCCACGACGGAATTTGCCTCCGTCCCCGCGGCCTCGGACCTCGATCTGGCACTGAAAAAGGTCGGGCTGCCAGTCGTGCTAAAGACTCGCCGCATGGGATATGACGGGAAGGGCCAATGGATCCTGAAAACACAGGAAGACGCCAAGAAGGCCAGGGAGGGATTGCCAAGACTGCCCTTCATCGCGGAGCGTTTTGTCCCGTTTACGAGAGAGCTCTCCGCAATCGCCGTGCGAGGTAAGTCTGGCGAAACCGCATTTTACCCGCTGGTCGAGAATCATCACCGCAACGGCATACTGCGCCTATCATTGGCTCCCGCCCCAAACGTCAGCCCTCGCGTACAACAAGCTGCCGAGGACGCCGCGCGACGGGTGCTTGAATCTCTGAGCTATGTGGGTGTCCTGGCCATCGAATTCTTTGAGTGCGATGGCCAACTTCTCGCAAATGAGATGGCTCCTCGCGTCCATAATTCAGGGCACTGGACCATCGAGGGCGCAGTGACCAGCCAGTTCGAAAACCATCTCCGGGCCATTAATGGTTTCCCCCTAGGTTCAACCACGACGATTGGTGCTTCGGCGATGATCAATCTCATCGGGGAACTCCCCGAATCCAAGCAAGTCCTGGCCATTCCTTCCGCTCATCTTCATCTTTATGGCAAAGAGCCCCGACCTGGCCGCAAATTGGGTCACGTTACGCTCCGGGCGCCCGCTTTCGACCAGCTCACGGGCCGTTTTCCCAGCCTCCCGGCTTTTTTCCAGCGGCCGGAGTTTTGCCTTGACGCACGCACCAGGAACAACACCTCTCCCCAGGCTTGATTGAGCTATGGAACTGGACGGGAAGCGGTTGAGTTGCCGCACTCCGCTGCGAATGCTACGATTTGGGATCCCATGTGTCCCGAAACTCCCATCCGGCCCCGTGTGGGCATCCCCTGGCGAACGTCTGAGGAGGAAATGCAAAACAATCGCCCCAAAATCGCCAATTACGAGGAGGCCGTGCGAAAAGCGGGGGGCGAGCCAGTACTAGTGTCTCTCAGTGATCGGGTTGAACAAAGGCGGGTCATTCCGACGCTAGATGCTTTTGTCCTGCCTGGAAGTCCGGCGGACGTCGAGCCTTCCGAATATGGCGCTGTAAATAACGGTAAATCCGCGCCCGCCGATTTGCCCCGAGAGCAGGCTGACCGCGCCATCCTTGCGCACGCCTTTGCCGAGAAGAAGCCAGTCTTGGCCATCTGCTATGGCTGTCAGCTCTTGAATGTCTATCAGGGAGGGACACTCATTCAAGATGTGCGCTCGGAGCTGGGTACGGCCACGCCGCACCGGAAGAAGGACCTTTCGCCGGAGCCCAAGGACGATCCGATCCACGGCGCGAGGTTCGAACCGGAGAGCCGGCTGGCGGAGATTGCGTCCGGCGAGCGGGCAAAAATCAACAGTTCGCACCATCAGGCCATCGCCCATCCCGGAAAAAATCTGCGCGTCACGGCGCGCTCAACCGACGGCGTCATTGAGGGAGTGGAATGGAGCGGGGATTCGAATTGGGTCGTCGGCGTTCAATGGCATCCAGAGCGCATGTTTGGAGATGCTTTCTCCGAACGGCTTTTCCGTGATTTCGTTGCCGCGGCTCGCGGCGCAGTGGTCGAAAAGTCTTAAGCTTCTGCTTTCCGATCTTCGGTTTTCAAACAGTTGGGGGGACTGGATGATTTCACTTGCAGGCAAAGCGGCACTCATCACCGGTGGTTCGCGTGGGATTGGCGCAGCGGCCGTCAAACTTTTTGCGCAGGCCGGCGCGGATGTGATCTTTAGCTACAACAAAGCCAAAGACGCCGCACAGCAAGTCGAGCAAGAGGCCAAAAAGCATGGCACACGAGTCGAAGCCTTTAAGGCCGATGTGAGCAAGCACCTGGATAACAAAAAACTAGTTGAACAGTGCATCGCGCGGCTCGGGCGCCTGGATATTGTGGTGGCCAATGCCGGAATCTGGAATTCCGATGAGCTACCCATTGAAAGCATGAGCGAAAAGCAGTGGGATGACATGATGCGTGTAAATCTGAAGAGCGTTTACTCGATCGTTCACTTCAGCGTGCCGCAGATGATCAAGCAGAAGTCCGGGAAGATTATTCCTATTACTTCAACGGCGGGGCAGCGTGGCGAGTCATTCCACACGCACTACGGCGCAAGCAAAGGCGGTGTCATCAGCCTCGTCAAGGGCCTCTCGACCGAGCTCGCGCGGCACAATATTCTCGTGAATTCCGTCGCTCCTGGATGGGTGGCCACGGACATGTCCAATCCAGTGATTCAAACGAAAGCAGGAGCCAAGGCAGTCGCCGCGGCAATTCCGCTGGGCCGCGCCGCGACCGCCGAGGAAATCGCCGGTCCAATTCTCTTCCTGGCGTCGGAGTTGGCCAACTTCCTGACGGGAGAGATCATCAATGTAAATGGAGGATCTGTCTTGTGCGGTTGAAGCTCGTTCGGTTCGCGCTCGCTGGTTTGCTCGTTTGCGGGATACTTGCTGTGCAAGCATCCGCGCAGAATCCGGACACAATGATGCCCGAGCAAAGCGCCGCTAAGGCCAAACAGATTCTCAGCGATCTTATCAACGCTCGCGGCGGCGCTGGCTACAAGGAAGCCGTCGAAGGCGAGTGCCACGGTACCCGCGCGCAATTTGGCCATAATGGAGAGGTCACCGGCTACGTTGGGTTCACTGATTACCGCCGCTACCCGGACAAAGCCCGCCTGGAATACGCCGCCAAGAGTCACAATCTGAAAAGCATCATCAATACCATGATCGGGGTCGATGGGTTGGACTGGTCTCACGGCGGCGTGATCATCGCGCTTTATAACGGCGATCGCGGCTGGACACTGGACCGCGGCGGCGTCACCGAACTGCCTGTCACCGCTGTCGCCGAATTTCAGGAACAGGTCAAGAGAAACATTGACAATGTGCTGAGAGTTCGCCTGAAAGAGCCTGGATGGAACTACCGTTACGGGGGCAGCGACACGGTCGATTTGAAGCAAGTGGACTGGGTGGAGCTGACTGACAGCGAGGAGCGGACGTTTCGCCTGGCCGTGGATCATTCCACTCGCCTTCTGGTGAGAAGCGTGGTTACCACCAACAATGAAGAGACGCATGAACGCGACGACGACGTCAGCATCTATACGAACTACCAGCTGAAGGACACCGTGTGGACTCCGATGCAAATCACCAGGGATCACAACGGGCGGCGTGCTGCGCAGTTCTTTTACGATTCCTGCGGCTTTAATCCCCATTTTCCTGGCGATTTCTTCGACAAGTCCTCTCTTCAAAAAAAGGCCGCTGAGGCAGGCGCCAAGAAGAATAAGGGCGACAAGAATTAGCGCTGCCAAACGCGGGCATGTTTGCTCGCTGCGCTTTTGCTAGACTTGCAGCGCTTCATGGACCTCACTCTCCGTCAGCAACACGCGCTGCAAACCATCTGCGATACGTTCGCGCCTGCATCGGACAGCTGGCCTTCCGCCTCCGAATTGGGCATTCCCGGATCGATTGCGAAGGCTCTTGATTTCAATCCTCGGTCTGGCGAGCGGGCGCAATTCCTGCAACTCCTCGATGTTTGGGACAGGCATTTGCACAGCTTGCTGACCGTGGGCCGGTGGTCTCCGTTTTCCACGCTTCCGATGGAAGAACGGATCCGCGTTTTACTTTCCTGGGCAGACAGCGGACTAAGCCGGCGGCGCGGCGCGTTTCAGGCATTGCGGAAAGCAATTGGTTTTCTATACGTCATGCTGCCGGGCGTGGATGGAGGGTCAAGCGCGGTCTGGGAAAAATTGGGATACCCCGGGCCGCTCGGTCCGCAACAACCCCGTTTGCGCCCCCTCAGGACGCTTACCCCCGCTGTGGATACGGATTTGTCTTGCGACGTCTGCATCATCGGTTCCGGCGCCGGCGGGAGCGTAGCCGCCGCTGTGCTGGCTGGAGCGGGCAAGGACGTTGTCGTGCTTGAGGCCGGGAGCTATTACGACGATTCTGATTTCGATGGCGCGGAGCTTGGAGGCTTTCAAAGGCTTTATCTGGAAGGCGGATTTGCGGCGACCGCGGATCAAAGTGTAGGGCTGCTTGCTGGAGAATGCCTCGGCGGGGGCACCGTCATCAACTACTGCACTTCGTTTCGAACGCCGGAGGAGGTCCGCGCCGAATGGGCCGGGGCCGGCGTGCCGTGGTTCGCAAGCGATGAATATACGCGCAGTCTGGATGCGGTTTGCGCGCGCCTTTCCGTAAATTTGGACCACAATCGCATTTCGGCGCGGGAACAAGTTTTGCAGCGCGGTTTGAACACGTTGGGCTGGCATGTGGCGGCCATGCCGCGAAACGTCGTGGGTTGCGACCAAGGCAAAGTTTGTGGGTATTGCGGCTACGGCTGCTCGCTTGGCGCGAAGCAATCCAGCACGAAGACATGGCTCGCCGACGCGCAGGCGGCAGGGGCTCGATTGGTTACGGAAGTACGCGCGAATCGGGTTCGAATTGAAGGCGGTGTTGCGACGGGAGTAGAGGCTCGCTCGCGGAAGGGCTGTCGCATCACCATTCGGTGCCAAGCCGTCGTCGCTGCCTGCGGAGCCATCCACACGCCTGCATTGCTGCTGCGTTCCGGCTTGCGCAACGAAAACATCGGGCGCCATCTTCATCTGCATCCCGTTTCAAATGTTTGCGGAGTTTTTGAAGAAGAGATTCGGCCTTGGGAAGGCACGATGCAGGCGATCTATTCTGATGAGCACCGCTTTCTCACGGGAAACTACGGAGTGAAGTATGAAACCACTGCGTTGCAGCCCGTCATCGCGGCGGCCGTCCTGCCCTGGCGTGAACCGCAACACTATCGTTCCTTGCTTGGGAAATTATCGAATACGACGGCGATCGGAGTTTTGCTGCGCGACCGCGACGCCGGTCGACTCAGGCTCGATCGCGAAGGCAATCCCGTCACAAATTATGCGTTGTCGGAATTCGATCGCGCACACTTGCGTCGCGGCTTCATCGGCGCCGCTCGCATTCTGGAGGCAGCCGGTGCGCGCCTCATTTTTTCTCCGCACGCAAAATGGTGCGCGTATGAGCCTGGGCACGCCGGTTCGCTGGATTCCTTCACGCAAGCGATGGACGCCGCAGGCTGGCACTCCGGTCGACTCGCGCTCTTTTCCTTTCACATCATGGGCAGCGCTCGGCTTGGCGGATCACCGAAAAACTCGGCCACCAATCCCGACGGGGAAACCTGGGAGGCTCGGAATTTTTTCGTGATGGACGGATCGTCGTTCCCCAGTGCATCCGGAGTTAATCCCATGATTTCGATCGAAGCGATTGCGCACCGAAACGCTCGTGCGCTGGCAGGGCTTGCCGGGATATAAGTGCCTTGTTTATAGTTAAATAGCGCAAAATTTGTAAAATCCAACGTTTCTAAATCTTGAAGCTTGGTTGTGGCGACCAAGAATTTCGCTCGCAGCGTCCTTCGGAGGTTTTGGACGCCCAAAAGGTACTGCCGTTGACTAGTGCTATGGTTGTAAAGATTTAGGTACCTCTCAGCTATGGGATTTTCCTGATAGAATGTAATAATCTAGGTAAGTTAGGCACGCTGGGAGAGTGTCTCCAGAGCGCTCCTGATGGGTGTCGTTCCAGAATGAAACTGAGTGCCAACTTCGTTTCCCCTCGTCGAAGCCCACGAAATGGCTTTAGCTTAGTGGAGCTTGTGCTGTCCTTGGCGGTGCTCCTGGTAATGACGAGTCTGGCTATTCCTGTAGTTGTGCGCTCCTTGCAGTCCTACCAGCTTAATTCCAGTGCTTCGCAACTGGCAGGCATGCTCAAGTTCACAAAATTCGACGCGATTCGCCAAAACACGCCGGTGAGCTGCCAAGTGAAGCAGCAGGGCTCAACCTGGCGAATTTGGGCAGATTCGAACGGCGATACCGTGCCGAACGGTGCCGAGCCGCAGATGATCATCGGCGGGACTTTTACGCTTTTGCCCGCGGCACTCGTGCCCGATCCCTCTCCCATAAGGACTGCCCTGGGTGGCGGATCGAGTTTGCCCTGGAATGTGGTATCCGGCGCCAACGGAAGCGTGACATATGATCAGCGGGGGGTTATCGACAACCTGACGGTCTATGTCCTTTATATTGGCAGTTCCACGAACCCGGAAATCGGCTACCGAGCGATCGTAACGCTGCCTTCCGGCGCCGTGCAGGTATGGGCCTCATCAAGCAGCGGGAATTGGTGGCGAGTAAGCTGACTTTGCACTAAGGGAGAGTGATGACGAATCGGCCCAATGCCAGAAGGGGCGCCGGGAGATGGAACCGCCAGAGTGGATTCACTCTGGTGGAAGTCCTTATGGCGATTGTCATTCTGCTCGTAGGAATTGTGTCCGTTGCGCAATTGGTGCCCGCTTCGATCAGCTCGAACTCTACGAATCGCAACGACTCTACATCCCTGGTGTTTGCTCAGCGGGAGATGGACCAATTCCTAAGACAACCGCTCAACATGTCCATCAGTCCGCCCTCATTCATCGACGCGCTGGGCATTAGCTGCAATCTCGGGGACCCGACGCAGAACAACGCTGTCGTTGGCAATCCCGTTGTTGTGTTCTACAACCAGCTTGTGATCGATTTTAGCAGTTCGCCGGGCGTGGGGGGCTACAGCTTCATTTATCAAGATCCGAACGACCCTGCCGGAGTGGTTTATGACGTGCGGTGGGCCGTGATCACCACGACGAACAACGGCTTGGTTACCTCCAAGCGATTCATCCTGGGAGTCAGGAAACAAAGCGGTAACGGAATTTACAGGCCTGTGACGCTCGATACGATACTCTCGAAATGAAACGCGCTTGCCACAACCGAAACCAGCGAGGCTTCTCGCTTATGGAAATGATGATCGCCACGGTGATCTTCCTTTTGCTTTGCAGCGCCGCATTCGCGCTTCTCTCTGTTGCGCAGCAGCGGTATCAGACGGAATCGCAGGTCCTGAATTCTTTTCAAGAAGCGCGTTTCGGCTTGGACGAAATCATTCGAGACGTGAATGGCTCGGGTTATCCTCCGAAAAACTCATTTTCGTTTAATCTCGGCCCACCGCCTGCGAATGATTATGCCAGCACACCGGTCGCTTGGGCGCCCGGCTATGTTAGTAACACACCCTGCGTGATCGACTCGGGGACAGGCGTGATCTGCACCACACCAGGGAACTTTGATTTGATCATCGAAAGAGACGTTGACCCCTGGCGCCACGACGGCGTCGAATGGACTCGCTATCAGCTTCAGGGCACACTTCTGGCTCGCGCCCAA
Source organism: Candidatus Acidiferrum sp. (assembly GCA_041486245.1). GTDB lineage: Bacteria > Acidobacteriota > Terriglobia > Acidiferrales > UBA7541 > Acidiferrum. Next base: position 2,841 of record JBGPLB010000023.1, on the reverse strand, counting down.
ACTTGGAAAGTGTCGGGAGGAGACCCCGACGCGACTACCTCGCCTGCATTTGTCCCGTACGTCCAAAATGTAATGAACAATGCTTCGCCCACGCAAATTGCGCAGTTCAAGGCGGTCTATCCGCAGATGTTTCCAGGTGGAAACCCGGTGCCTATCTTCAGTTACATTTGCCCTAATGCGACCCCGCCCCCTGCATCGATAGCGTGTCCTCTGGCAGGGTCCTACAATTCTCCCGTAAACATCACAGACGTGGAAATCACGCTGATCGTCATGGCCCCCACACAGGACGCGCAGAGCGGCTTGCCGAGGCTTATTGAATTGCATGGACGGGGCCATAGCCTCAATCCGATTCAGTAGAGGTATAGATTGGGATGAAGCGAGATCGAAAAAGACAACGGCGTCCTGAAGAGGGAATCGCGCTGCTGATCGCGATCTTCGTACTGCTATTGATTAGCGTGGTAGCGATTGCCTTGCTGGTTTCTTCCGGCACGGAAACTGCGCTTGGTGCCAACTATCGAGCTTCTTCCACCGTGTACTATGCCGCCCTCGCAGGTCTCGAGGAAGCCCGCGGGCGCTTGCTTCCTAAGAATCCAAACTATCTTGGCCTCTCCGTCCCTGCCCTTGTGTATGGAACGACCTTGCCGTTGGGCCAAGCTGTCTATGTCCTGAATCAGTTGCCGAGCGAAACCATCGTGCCTTGGGATTCAAGCGATAAGTACTACGACAACGAATACCAGAGGGAATTTGGTGTCGCGCCGTCGAGCAATTCGTCGGTGACCTCCGTCTGGGATAACAACGTGCAAGGGATTCCTGGGCCAACCTTCAAATGGGTACGCATCAACGCCGTCACCGAGCAGTCTCTCTACTTGGACATAAACCACAGCGGCTCTTACAATTCCTCTACACCGATTTTCTACGATTTGGCCCATCTCGACTCTTCCGGGAACCCGTGGCCCAGTTTGATTGAGTCGCCTAGCCCGCCGTCTACCGCCGTGCAAGCACTGGAACTCACCGCTCTCGCCTATCTACCCAATGGCAGCCAGAAATTTTTGCAGTACCTTGTCGCTCCGATCGCCCTCAATTTGAATCCTCCGTCGGCTCTGACCATGAGTGGCAACAATGTGACATTTTCTGTGCCGAGTTCAAGCTCGTTCTGGGTAAACGGAAACGACCAGTTTAGTGTCGGAAGCTGCGCGCCAGGCCCCAACCCCATCGTAGGAGTGGGGTACACAAATAATGGTGACGCAAGTCAGTCGAACATAACGACGGCGATTCCCTCGGGCAATAATTCCCACTTTACGGGTTACGGAGGCACTACACCGAATGTCAGCTATGTGGGGGGAGTCGGGGGGCTTGCTGCAAACCTGCAGTCTGTGAGCGGACTTGATTCTCTGGTGCAGACTATTACGCAGAATGCAGATGTTACAATCAGTGGCCCAGCGACCCAAAACGACATGCCCTCGGCCATGTCTGCAACGAATCCGATGACTATTGTGGTCAATGGCGACCTGACGTTTAACGGTTGGCATGGCGTGGGCTACGGAATTCTCCTTGTAACGGGAACATTTACTTACGATCCAGACGCGAGTTGGAATGGAATTGTCCTGGTGATTGGAAAGGGCATTATCTATTCATATCAAGGTGGCACCGGCCAATTCAACGGAGCCGTGTTCCTTGCCACCACCGTAGACGGCTCAGGAAATCCTTTGCCGCCCGGTTCCCCACTGGGTTCCCCCTCCTTTGACTTCACCTCTGGGTCGGGCGGCAACGGCGTTTACTACAGCAGTTGCTGGGTCAAGTACGTGCAGACCCCCATGACTTATAAGGTTCTTTCCTTCCACGAGATTCCGCAATCATAATGGAGATAGGACTTCGCATGAACCCCAGCAAGCTCTTCAACTCTCGTAGTCTGGCGTATCTCGCTCTTGCCGGCATAGTTGTTCTGACTCCATCGAAAGGCCTTGCAAACGCTACTCAGCAGCAAGAACAGCAGCAATCGCAGCCGCCGCCACCACAGCAGAATCCGCAACCGTCGTCACAACAGCCCACCGCGACCGCTCAGCAGGCTCCCAAGCAGCGGAAGGTATGGACAAACGAGGACTTAATATTGCTGCGCACACCTGCAGACATCTATCTCCTCGGGAAAGAGGCACGCGAAGCCGCTGAGGCCGAGGCCGAGGCCGCGAAAATAGCAGCTGAAGGAAAGCCCGTAATGGACGCTCCTTTAGAAATAAAACTCCCGACCTCCATTGAGGAGACACAGTTGCTGCTCAAGAACAAAGAGCAAGAAGTTGCCGACAAGCAAGCCGCCCTCACGAGTTTGAAGGCCGAACTCTCCGACACCTCCCTAGCACTGCAACCAACCAAGCAGAAGGAAATCGATACACTTGCAGCAGATTTGGAAAGAGCGGAGAAGGAACGCAAGGCATTGCAGGACAACTTGGAGCAACTGAATAAACCGCCTGGCGCTACAACCCCACCCCCGATAAGCGCGCCGCCCCCGCCCGACATGCCACCGTCTCCATAAATCCTTGCCGCTGGTACTGACGACGTGCACTGCAATTCATCCTCTCGCAAGGGCTGGCATGGCGTGCCTGGAGCAGGTCACCGCTGTATAATGCTTGGATGCCCGATGGCCAGAGGAGCGCGCTGATGCACGGCACCACAGTGCTGTGCGTGCGCAAGGACAATAAGGTCGTGTTGATCGCCGATGGCCAGGTGACCATGGGCGATCACGTGATGAAGCACACCGCGCGCAAGACGCGCCGCCTTTACAATGACAGGGTCATAGCGGGCTTTGCGGGCTCTACCGCCGACGCCATTTCACTTTTCGAGCGTTTT
>JBGPLB010000022.1:0-35675 GCA_041486245.1 Candidatus Acidiferrum sp. | reverse complement strand
GCGAAACATAGGGAATGATAGCAGGGAAGTGGATTACTGTCAAGGTACAGTACCTGGGTACTTATCATTCGAATGAGACGCGAGGAAGTTGAGGAGATAGAAGGAGTTGGCGGGAATTTTGTAGTTTGGTGAGACAGTGAGACGAGGGTTGAGGACAGAACGTAGACTGGCGAGGAGAAAGTCAAGATCCGCACCCTGAAAACCGCAGGGATGCGGCACCCACGACGAAGAGTGGCCCACCCTTCGCGAAAAACAAAACCGCGAAGGGAAGGCCACCCAAGAGTTGAGGCGCGGCGACCTGCTTCGCGTTCGGAATGATATCATGATATCATTCTGAATATGGCGCAACTCGTTGTTCGGAAGATCGAGGACGAAGTGAAGGACAAGCTGCAGCGGCGCGCGAGGCGGCATGGGAGAAGCGTCGAGGAAGAAGTGCGTGAAATCCTGCGCGACGCGACGAAGCGCGAAGGCAGAGAAAGCAGGAGGCTGGGGACGAAAATTGCCCGGCTCTTTCGACGGGCCGGGCTGAAGCCAGGCGAGGAAATCCGCGAGCTGCCGGAGATCGAGATGGAACCAGCGGATTTCGAGGAATGATCGTTCTCGACACAAACGTGATCTCCGCGCTGATGCGGAGGGAGCCGGAAAAACCCGTCGTGAAGTGGCTGGATGCGCAGCCAGCGGCGTCCGTGTGGATCACGGCCATCACGGTAATGGAAATTCGCTTTGGTTTGCAGACCATGCCGAAAGGGCGGCGCCAGGGTGCATTGATCAGGGCGTTCGAGATGATGCTCAAGAGTATGATTGAAGGGCGCATCGCTTCCTTTGACGCCGAAGCTGGAATTCAGGCCGCGGAGTTGATGGCCCAGCGAAAGCGCAAAGGCCGGCCGGCAGAAGTGCGTGACACGATGATTGCGGGGATTGTGCTTGCGAACCGGGCGACGCTGGCGACACGAAACACACAATTTTTTAAGGATTTGTCAGCGACGGTGATTAACCCATGGAAGATTTAAAGCCACGTGGACGTTTGGCCCACCCACCCAAGCTGTAGGCCAGTTCAAAGTAAAGGCGCGGCCACCCGCCACCCCCAAAGTCAAAATCAACTGCCAAGGCTTCGCCACCCGTGGTTATCGCGAGCAGGCACCATTGTACAGTTGCTCCCCAATTGTTTCGGGAACGATTACCTGCCATCCGCTGCCTATTTCGGAGGTGTTCAACACTTTTCCATTAGGGTCATAAGTGACCACGGATGTGTTGCTAATCCGCCTTCCCTTGCAATCTATCTCGTATGCGATGGTCGTGGCCTCCTTTTTTCCTACAGTTTTGACCCAGAATTGGGCAGATGCATTTATTGAAAATTCGGCGGTCTTCGCATCGAGGTAGTACTTCTTGCCATCACTTGTCGCACCGAGCAGCCGCCATCTATCTGTGGAATCGGCAAAGCTCGGAATGCCCTTGAAAATGCGCTGAAAATCGAGTACTCCTCGACGATAGTCACTTGATTTCAGATAAGTGTCTCCCCGTTTTTCATATAATTCGCTGAACAAGAAGCTAATGGACCACTTGCCATTTTCCTGCATCAGTCTTTTGGCAACTACACTGTATTCAAACTCAGGCCAGAACAAAGCATTGATTTTCCGACAAAGCACTTCGTCAGAGACGCCATCGTATTCTGGATATAAGTCACGAATCTGCTTGAGGCTGAACAAAAAGCTATCATTAGCAAGTCGACGCTCAATTGCTTTACTGTAGTCCGCAACCGCATCCTTGTAGTCGCCCAATTTAGCATGGGCGTCCCCGAGATATTCGTTAAGCTCCGGCAAGAAGGAGTCGCCTTCCTTCTTTAGTCGGATCGCCTCTTGGAGATCGCCTATTGCCGCTGCATAATTCGACATTTCTAATTTCGCGATGCCACGGTCGGAATACGCAGTAGTGTTCCCCGGATCGAGCTCGAGAACGCTGTCATAATCCTTAATCGCTTTTGGATATTGCTTTAAATTGAGATAGGCGCTAGCTCTTTGCTCGTAAGCCGGAAGGAATTTGGAATCTAGCTGGATTGCATTAGTGTACGGCTGAACGGCGCTCCTCACTGCGTCATCGCGGTTTGCATCAGATGACCAAGCTTTTTTCGTCCAGAACGAAGATTTGGTATGCACCTGGCCGATGAAATATTGCGGTACAGGCGACTTCGGGTTCAGCACAGCAGCCCTTTGAAATTCCTGCATCGCCTTTTCGTAATAGGTTTCTTTAAAGGTTGTAAAGAATTTGTAGTAGAGCCCTCGAAACAACCGAGGCCGATAATCCTGGGGAAATGTCGCGGCCAGCGTATCGAGATCGGTGAGATTCCAAATACAGAACTTGGATGTCTTCTGTGGCTCGACGCCCTCAATATTAAACATCCTGTCCGCCGCGCTAAAGTCTCGCGACATTGCTTTTTCTAGATCGTTGATTGTGTCTTTGTATTGTGTCGCCGCAAATTTGACCTTTGCCAACAACGAATAGTAATCGGTTGTGTTGTAGATAGCCCGATCTGGGTGCGACATCGCGGCCTCGACATCATTTGTAATCGCTGAGAAATTGCGGCGATCCAAAATGCACGCTAGTGCAGTAGCCCTGAGGAAATACGCATCGGAATAATTAGGGTTTTCTGTGATGAACTGATTCAAGTTCTCCAGAGCGGAGGCAGCTTCTTTTTCGTCGTTCAAATGGCCGACGATGTCAAATATTGCTTTGTCCGCTTCGCTTGCCTTCGTGACCTTTTTTGGTTCTCCGGTCAGCTCGGGCGGTTCCGAAATACCATCGACCCCAGCGATGTTCTTCTGACCAAACGAAGCGGTTACGGAGATCCCGAGGAGAATCACGCATAAGACTACCGATGAGAATCGTGGTTTCATAACTGTTCAGGATTCCAGAAAGGTTCAATAGGTACAGCTTAGTCATTATAGGCGATCTTAAATGCTGCTACATTATGTTGTGCCAAAAGAGTAGGCACCCACCGCATCGCTTCGTTTGACGCCGAAGCTGGAATTCAGGCCGCGGAGTTGATGGCCCAGCGAAAGCGCAAAGGCCGCCCCGCAGAAGTGCGTGACACGATGATTGCCGGGATTGTGCTCGCGAACCGGGCGACGCTGGCGGCGCGGAACACACAATATTTTAAGGATTTGCCAGTGACGGTGATTAACCCGTGGAAGAGTTAGAGTCACGTGGACGTTTGGCCCACCCGCCGGTGTCCTAACCTTTATTCGTTGTCCTGATTAGGTGTATTCTGCGAAGTATCTTTATCAGCCGTTGGGACCGATGTAGTGCTCCCTACCTGCGGCGGCTGAGGCGTTTCCCCGGCCTGATTCTTGACGCCCTGGTACGTTCGATTTAAACGGTCTGTTCCTTGATAACTTTCCCTCACCCGTCTAAGGTTGTCTCGTTCGATCATTTGCCCTCCAAAGGTGATTTGAAGAACTCCAACGTTTCGACATTTTTCATTTGAATTATACCACCTGTCGAGAGCTTGGCGACTTCCACGATTTTACCGTTGGATGTTTGGCATAGCTTCTCAAGATAGATATCCTCATCAGCCGGAAACGAAGATGCATAGGAATTCTCTCCAAAATATCCTGCGAAGACACGCCCACCCTTTAGCGTAGCAATTACCCAACAGTTTTGGCCCTTGCGAAAGAACCTGTCCCAAGCTTTGAGGACGGGATGAGCCATGCCGAACGCGAGTCGAAGTCTCAACCCCCAATCCGTATCAAAAAGTTTTAAGAGGATTAGCGCAATCGCTACAGGCGTAACAAACAAGACGCAAAACACGACTGCGACAAGGAGAAGAGGCTGTTCATACCAATGTTGAATCCAAGCCCATGCGAGGAGCCAAGATACCAGGGCATAGTTTAGGCAACTGAGCGTTATTGCCTCTAGGATAGTCTGTCCTTCAGAGATTGCTGATCTTGAATAGGCCATAGACAGAATTTTACTCGCTACGAAACCAGGAATGAGAAAGGCAACGATCACGAGGACCGCACTGAAGGTAGTGGGCACGTCCTGAACCTCCTTTAAGAGTTTTGTTGCAGAGAGAATGATTCTAGCGAAGTAAAGCGACGCAGAGGAAAGGAAGAGAAAAATGTGACATTCTGTGCCAGTTCGACGGGTTTGGAGGAGAAGAAAAAGTCGGAGATTCTGACAAATAGCGGACGCCTAGTTCTCGATGGCGTCTACCAGCAGCGTAGGCCCAATGTGAACGAATGTAGTTTCCATTTTGCAACCAGCGACGCAGTAACGATGGTCTTTATCGTATTGTCGAAAAGCAGTGCCAGTCTCTTTTTCAAAGACCCACAACTGCGTTGTGCCTGCCGCCGTAGTTAACTTCTTTGTGCGAACTGGCGCACCTTGAGAGGCTATGAGCATCTCGGCGCTCATACCGATCCAAATCTCATTCTTCTGTACGCGCCGACAGTCGCTCTGCCTCCATTTCGGGTTGTCCTTACAAAGTGCCTCGGCGCTCTTTTGTGATTGTGACACGACGGGAATAGCACCGGCGAGGAGTAACGAAAGCAGAACTGCGATTTTCATACGGACACAATGCTATAAGCACACCGGACCTTGAAACTGTCCAAAATTGAGCACTGTTAAGTATCAACTCGCCCTCTCTCCCTTATGCCTGCCGAGAGAATGGAGGAATGCGTCTGGCATCGCCCGGAGGCCATTTATCCTTATTGCATATAACTCAAGGTCGCTTAACCGCAGCGCACGGGTTGAACGATATGTAGCCGTCTTGCCAGGGGGCCGCTTTGCCGTGGGGCCGCCCTGCCGGAATACGCGGTTAAATCTGGGGAAAATGAATATTCAGCTTAAAGCAAATGTAGAGGACCAGGATGGCGCCGAGTGTGGACAAAATGAGGCCGGCGGGATGATAGCGTTCATTTGTCGGGCGGGAAAACATGTGGGCAACGCCGCCGCCGAAGATCGATCCGATGATGCCGAGCACGGTGGTCCAGAAGATGGTCATGTGCACGTGCATCACCGATTTGGCGATAAGCCCCGAGATTAGCCCAATAAGAACATACCAGAGCAAGTGAAACATGCTTTTTCCTCCATCGTGCGGCTTCAGAAAGACGTCGAGAACAAGCCAGGGTTTGGCAATTAACGCGGTATTTCGATTTGGGCCTCTGCCCCGCGCATGGTACGCCCCTCCTGCCTTGCACACAACGAATTTTCCAGCGCCTCACAAGCCGCAGATATAGACCGGCCAGACTGGTCCAGGCGGGTTACGTGTCGAACAACCGCTCGCCAACAGTGGGCGCGGGATACTGGCCGGTAGGCCGGTGCCGGGAAGGAAACGCGCGCGGGAATGCGCGGGGACTCCACCTAGAGGAGTCGGTACGATTTAGGGAAGGTAGGGGATACCCGTCGTTTCGCGGTTGATCGGTAAAATTCGATCGGTGAAGGGTCCAACCAGCCTCCTCATCCCATTCACCCCAGAGGTACCCCTTTGGAGGTGTGAAATGTTTGACTCTCAAGTGCATCGGAAGCTCTGGCTTACTTTGACAGCGGCAGCCATTTTAACTGTGGTGGGCTGCTCGCAGTCGGCCACGGACCAAGCCAGTAACACAACCAACCCAGCGGGCACGGCAAAACCTGCTGCTGCAAAACCTGCTGCTGTATCGAAACCAGCCGGGGCAGCGAAACCTGCCACGGCACCAAAGGCTGCCGCCGTAGCAAAAGCACCGGAACCAACGACGATGGTCACGGTGCCGAAAGGCACAGCAATCAGCGCGACGGTAGGCCAAACGCTGGCGACCGACAGGAACAAGGTCGGCGACACGTTTGCCGCGAGCCTCAACACGCCGATTGAGGTAGAAGGGAAGACCGTGATTCCGAAGGGCGCGCACGTGACCGGCCGAATCGTCACGGTGAAAAAGCACGAATTGAAGGTGGCGCTGTCTTCGGTGGTAATCCACGGGAAGTCCTACCCGCTGGACACCAATTCGATCGCAGGACCGAAGAGCGAAGTCAAGAAGGACGCCAAAGATACCGACAAGGCCAAGGCGAAGGCGAGCAAGGACGTAACGCTGCTCACTGCCAAGAGCAAGTTGACGTTCAAGCTAGCGAAGCCAGTCATCATTCCGGTAAAGGGATAGGTAAGGACAGCTAGGTAGGGTTTAGCCGCCGAGCCCTGGCCAGCGCAAAGCTGACTGGGCTCGGCGGTTTTTGTTCGATCGAGTAGAGAGCGGCCACCGGCGAACATCCGCGCGATTGCAAACGCGGAAAGAATGAGGCCTGCGGCGCGCCACAGGCCTCGACGGTATGACGAAGCTACGGCTTTGCGGCAGGGGCCGGGGCGGTGGCCTTACGACCTGTCATTTCCTGGACGACCGCGAATTCTCCGCCATTCTTGGACATCTCGAGCTTGAAGCTGTATTCCGTGGGGGAGACGTGCTTGATCGTGACGCGGACACTGTACTTGTCATCGCCCATTTTGGAATCGGCGGTCCAGTTCCAGGTGTCGCCGTCCACGGTGCCTTTCGCATCGATCACACCGCCCGTGCTGCCGAATTCATGAAAGGTGTAGACTTTTTGGTCCGCGTCATAGCCCATGAAGGAGACGTTTTTCTCCGCCCCCATCGGGCCTGTGCCTTCCGAGCGACAGGTGACGAAAAAGCCGCCCGAATACCATGAGCACTTTTCCGTGGACGTGACCTTGCCTCCGGGCATGGGACCGAAGGGCTTGGAGTCGCCCTCGAGGTTCCAGGTGCCGACGTTATAGGCGAGTTTCTTGACCTCTGGCCCCGGCTTCGGCGGGCCCTGAGGGGCCTGCGCTTGAATTGATACAGCGAGGGACATGATGCAAACGGAGAGCAATAACGTAGCTCTTCTCATAAACGCCTCCTTTTGACTTGGGCCCGGTGGGATGCAGGTGCCATGGCGGCTCCAGTTCCGAGCGCGGTGTCGTGTGCGAAGATGATACACCCGAGGGGCCTCAGCGCAATAACGAACGTCTCCCACGGGTCCTAGCGGTCGAGGGCTGTTCAGCATTCAAAAGTTGCTCCGGACGCCAGACCGGAAAAAGCGGGCGTCAGAATTGTTTCTGTGCGTTATGAGTGTCCCGCCCGGCTGTGACCGAAAGACGTCTTTGCGGGTTTTTCAAGGATTTTAGGCAGATGACAGAAACACAAGTCTCCGAAGCCTCGGGGGTGCCCGCGGATTGCCCAGGTCAAAACAACTCGTCGCGCGTGCCGAACTAGTCGGGAGACACGTCACCCGTTGGTGGCGTGCACAGGCGCTGGGGAGGGATTAGATGCGCTGATCTCTTTTGGCTTCGACGGCTTCAGCGGCGGAGAGTTTGCGGTCAACGTGGGGTGTCGACCGCGGGGCACCCGAAACGAGCAGGCACCGCTTGCCGGCGGGAACACCACACGTGGGACAGGGGATGGAAGATACCTGTCTGGGAGTCAGGTCTTTCAATCGCACGCCGAGAAAATAACATAAGAAATGAGGAAAGTCTGTTCCATTTTGGACACTTTGTTCCAATATCTAAAGGGCGGGGCAGTTGGAGCTTGCTCGGCGGCTTTGCGCCTGCCACTCGTACAGCGTGACGTGACTGGTGACTCGTGACTGGTGGAAGAACGGGGAGCGGTCCTATCGCTCACACCGGGGGTGCCCCGTGTTGTGCGGGCTGGGGAACGCTTTGGGTGCGCTGCCTTCGGCCGGATCGGGGCGGCAAATGAACGAAATCAAGAGTCTAATAAGGAGAATGCCCGCGATGAGATCCTCGGAGGCTTCCAATGAAGGTCATCGCGGGCTTATGTGGTGCAACTTTCGCTTATCCAGTGAAGCTTATAACTCGAGGTCAAGGTCCGTCTGTACAAAAGTGGACAGTCATCAAAACAGCGGTCCAAGCGCCGAGGGCGGCTGATGTAGAGTAAACTGACCGGAGACGGCGCAACTTTTTGGGCGTGTCCGCCAGGCACACATGAACGAAACCAAACAAATTGCCGATTCTTACCGCGCTGCGATGGTCAAAGGCGCTTGGTATGGGCCTACGCTCGCTGAGATGCTAGCAGGCATTTCGCCGGAGCTTGCTACGACGCCACCCGTCCCGCGGGCTCATACCATTTCGGAGTTGCTCCAGCATTTGCTGCTTTGGAATGAAAGAATTCGGAACACTTCCGACAGCAATCCGATGCCGCGCTGGGATGCCGAAAAGGAATGGGCCGAGCCGCCGATTCCGTGGAACGAACTTGTCGCCCGCTGGAATCAAAGCCGCGACTTGCTCGAAGACAAGATTCGGAATTTTCCCATCGAGGATTTGGGGAAAGAGGTTCCGGGACGGAGCTATCCCTATGAAACGATGCTCCACGGAATCGTACAACACGCGATTTACCATTCAGGGCAGATCGCAATGGTGTTGAGTATGCTGCGGCCGCGATCCCGATAGCGGCTAGCTCGCGGGAGAGGCAGTTGGAGAATTGGGGATGCGAGGGCAGGCGGTACGGAGCTCGGTTTAAGCGAGAGTTATTTGCGGGATACGGAGTTTGCGGCTTTGGACTCGAGGGATTCACGCACTTTGAGGAGAAGAGTGGCCTTTGTAAAAGGTTTTTGAACGAGCTTAGCGCCTTTCGTCAGGCCTTCCCGATGAACGATGACGTCATCGGTGTATCCGGACATGAAAAGAACTTTCATGTCCGGGCGGAGCGCGAGCAACTGGTTCGCTAGTTCGCGGCCATCGAGACGAGGCATCACTACGTCCGTGAGCAAAAGATCGATTTTACGGTGAGAATCTTTTGCCGTGGAGATGGCGTCTTCGACTTCAGAGGCTTCGAGAACGGTATACCCGGCGTCTTGCAGAAGTACGCAGGTTAGCTCTCGCAGCGCCACTTCATCTTCAACCACGAGAATCGTTTCCGAGCCGCCGGGAATTTCCTTCTCGGACTTGAGTAGCGGGGCCAAAGTTTCCGCGGTACGTGGAAGATAGATCTTGAAGGTAGTGCCACGGCCAGGTTCGCTGTAGGCCATGATGTAACCGTTGTTCTGCTTGACGATGCCATAGACCATCGACAAACCGAGACCGGTGCCTTTGCCGGGATCCTTGGTGGTGAAGAAGGGTTCGAAGATGTGGGACAGGACTTCGGAGTCCATGCCAACGCCGGTGTCACTGACAGCCAGCATGACGAATGAACCCGGCCTGGCGCCCAAATGCTGGCGGACATAAGTGTCGTCAACTTCGACATTCGCAGTCTCGATGGCGAGTTTGCCGCCGGTGGGCATAGCATCGCGGGAATTGACGGCCAGATTCATAAGTACCTGGCCCAATTGGCCGGGGTCCGCCTTCACATATCCCAAGTCGGGCTGCAGGCGGATAGCAAGCTCGATATCTTCGCCAATGACGCGGTGCAGCATTTTTTGAATTTCCATGACGGACTTATTGAGGTCGATGACGGCCGGCTCGACGACTTGTTTGCGGCTGAAGGCGAGGAGTTGCATCGTAAGAGCCGCGGCGCGTTCGGCGGCGTTGCGAGTGGCTTCCACGCTTTTGAGCAAACGGACGTTTGTGCCAGCTTGCTGTTCCAGAATGTCGGTGTGACCGAGGATGACACTGAGGAGGTTGTTGAAATCGTGGGCGATGCCACCCGCGAGACGGCCGATGGCTTCCATTTTTTGCGCTTGAAGAAGCTGCCGTTCGAGAACCCGACGTTCGGTAATGTCTTCGGCAAATACTTCGAAATAGGCAAGCGAATTGTGTTTATCCAAGACGGGGCGCCCAGTCATCCTGACAGTGATGATGTCCCCGTCTTTCTTTCTCCAATCGGCTTCGACGGCACGAAAATCCTGTTTGTGCCCATTTTCTTTGACCAAACGATGCGCGAGCGGATCCCGATAGATGTCTTTTTCCATGTTGCAACGCAGCAAGTCTTCTTCCGAGTGGTACCCAAGCATCGCCACAAGAGCCGGATTCACGTGGAGGAGCTGCCCGTCTAAGGCGACTCGGAAGATTCCGTAAGGGGCGTCATGAACGAGCGAACGAAAGTTGGTTTCCGACTTTTGGAGTTGCTCTTCAGCGTGTTTGCGGTCGGTGATGTCATGGGTGACGGAAAGCATGCAATCTTGGCCGTTGATCGTGACGCGAGCAGCGGAAACTCGCCCGTAGCGAATCTCGCTTGTTTTGGTCCTAAATCGGAACTCTTCGCCCCGGACCTGACCCTGTGTCTCCACCAATTGCAGCGTTGTCTGGTGCGGGTGCTTTTCCACCCACAAATCGAGTTCGTCGGGCGTCTTACCCAACACTTCCTCGGCGGTGTAGCCGGTAAGACGCATAAACCCTTCATTTACTTCGAGGTATCGGCGGTCGGGGAGGCTGCGCAAGGTGATGGCGTCGGGACTTGAATGAACCATGCTCGCGTACTTCTCCTGGGACTGACGAAGGAGGGCTTCGGAGTGCCGGCGCTCTGAAATATCGCGGATTATGCCGGTGAATATGTGCTTTTTGCCGCGGACATGCTCACCCAGAGAAACCTCGAGAGGGAATTCGGCTCCCGAGCGGTGCAGGCCGGTTAGTTTCAGGGCTTTCCATGAAACATGCTTCTCACCTGTTTGCAGATATTGCCCGACTGCGGCCCGGTGCGCCTCTTGGAGATAGCGGGGCATCAGCATGGTGAGAGGCTGGTGCATCATTTCAGAAACGGAGTAGCCGAAGATCCGTTCTGCGGCATTGTTGACGAAGAGGATCGTGCTTTGCTCGTCGATGGTGACGATGGCGTCGGTAGCCGTCTCGGCGACGACACGGAAGAGTTGGGCGGGCTGCGGGAACCCTCTGATGGAATCGGTTAATCGAGCAGACTTGGGTTTCCTTGGTTTAGACATGGGCGATTTTTAACCTGACCCAGGACCTCAGGCAGTCTTCCCACCCATACAGCTTGGACAAGGCTGCCAACCGCCAGCAGGAGCTGATCTCGATGAGTGTAACATTCCAATTCGGAGTCACGCCCCGCGCCGGAAGAAAATTGCCCAACTAGCTAACAATTGGAGCTTCTCTGGTTGGCGTTCGGGCTGGGGTACGAGCTTGGACAATAGGGACGAGTGAGTCACCTAAGTGTTTGTGACGGGGGTCACGCGCCCGGGTGTGCCGGAGCACAGCCAATTGGAGATGGGTGATGGGAACCTTAAGTTGTTGGAGCGGTCCAGGTTAGCAAGCACGAGCGGTGGCCGCGCGCGGGGTCGAGAGAGGTACTCCGGGAGAAACGCTGCGGGGCGGAGTTGGTGAAGAGGGCTTGATCGCAGTCGGATTCTCCCGGAGCTCCAAGATGGCGCAGATTTTGGGTCGGGCGAGGATCGTGCTACAGGTGGGGCTGGGAAGGAGCAGGTTATGAATTATATTTTTGTAGGCTTGGCTCTGGCGGCTGCCGCGCTGCTGATGTTCGGGCTCGGGCGGGCGCTGCGGACGTACTTGAAGTTTCGGGGCAAGAGGATTGTATCGTGTCCGGAAACGCATGAGGCCGCGGCAGTACGCGTGGCGGCAAGAGATGCGGCGTTACAGGCGACGGTCGGACGCGATGAACTGATGTTGAGCGAATGCTCGAGGTGGCCGGAAAAGGAAATGTGCGGGCAGGAGTGTCTGGCGCAAATCGAAGAAGCGCCCAAAGCCTGCCTGGTCTCGACGATTGTGCAACGCTGGTATCAAGGCAAGGAATGCGCGTATTGCCACAAGCCGTTTGGCGAACTGCATTGGGACGATCACCGGCCGGCGCTGGTGGACGCAGAGCGCAAGACGGTGCAGTGGAGCGAAATCCCCGCAGAGAAGTTGCAGGAAACGATGCGGACGCATTTGCCGGTTTGCTGGAACTGCCACATTGCGGAAACGTTCCGACGCGAGCATCCAGAGTTGGTGGTGGACCGTGAGCCGAATTCGCTGCGCATGAGCGTTTATAAGTAAGCGTTGCGAGTTAGAAGTGGCGGGCTCGTTCTTGGAGAGGAAAGTCGAGGCAAGGTCGGGCGGGAGCGAGCCCGGAAGCTCAGGGGAGGGGTTTTCCGCGGCGATTTCGCTGTGGCGTGTAAGGCGTGCTAACCGGCGATCTTCGGGATGGATTCCCAGAACCAAATTACAAGAATTCCGTAGTAAACCACCACAATTCCCAGGCTAATTAGAAACGTGCGCAGGCCTTTGCCGAGGCCGGAGTAGTGGCGCATCCAGCGGTAGCCGCAAAAACCAATCATCAAAAGAGAGAGAAGAGCAGTGATGGCCGCGACAAGGCTGACGCTGTTGGTGACGGCTTGCGCGCGCGTGAGGCGGAAGAATTGGCGCAGGGCCGCGCCGAGCATGCCGCTCTCAAAAGCAAGGATCAGCCAGGCAACGGGCGCCAGGATGCCGATCATGTACGCCCATTGGTCTTCCATGTAGAAAAGCATCAGAAGGATGGCGACGTAGATGATGGTCTGATACAGATGGAACATGAAGAAGTCTGGTTCCAAATGAGTGAGAAGCAGGAAACAAATAATTTGCAATGAGCAGAGAGTGGCGATGTCCCGGTAGGCTCGCATGACGTACCTCCACGGCAATTCCGCGACCAGCGCCGATTCAAACGCCGCATGCTGTGGCGTCTGATTGGCGCCACGGCGAAGGGGAGGAACTGTGGGAGAGTTATCCTACATTTGAAGGCAATTTGTCACGCTGAAACCGAAGGTCAGCAGCGAGGCAAGGAGGGGCGCGAGTTCGGGGGCTGGAAGGCGGAGGTGATTCTATCATTAGCGGTGCAGGAGGAAAGAATTACATCCCTAGATACTCTAGGAGAGAGAACAACGCCAAACGGAAGTGCCGCTTCATGGTACTTCGGTTCTATTTCTCCAACTCCTTTCGAAACCCTACTTTGTAAGGGAAGCGGACATTTGACCGGGCTATCCCGAGTTGCCCAAGCACGACTAGGCGAGGAGCGATTTGAGACTTCGCACCAAATTCATGTTGTCGCTGGCCGTGTTGACCGCTGGGCTGACATGGGCCAGCTTGCTGATTGTGCGACGAACAGCAGAGGGAAGAGTTCAGCGAGAAATCCAAGAAGAGTCACAAAATGCGATGGTGACTTTTCAGTTGCTGCAGCACGGTCACTTCGTTGCGCTGACGCGTAAGGCGGACCTGTTGGCGTCGCTTGTCTCGATGAGGAACGGCGACCCGGCAGCGATTGAAGAGGTAGGAAAAGATCCGTGGCAATCGGATGAGTGCGACCTTCTGGTGCTGTCCGACGCTCGAGGAAAAATTGTAGCGCTGCACACGATCGTCGACGAATTTCCGCCGTCCACCGCGCAGAGTATTCTCAGCCAAGCCCTAAAAGAGGGCAGAACCACTGGATGGTGGTATAGCGGCACACGTCTGTACCAAGTGGTTCTGAAGCCTTTTTACGAAGGCACGCCGAAGAAAAGCAATCTTCTGGGCACAGTCATAGTGGGCCGCGGGATCGATCCGCAAGCCACGGAACTTCGCCGGCTATCCTCGAGCCACGTAGCGTTTAGATACGGCAATGACGTAGTGGCCAGCACACTGCCGCTCTTCAAGGAGGGAGAGTTCGCGACCCTGATACAGAAGGGGCCTGTTAACGAGCAAATCACACTGGACGGAGAGCGGTTCTTTGCTAGTTCCGTCGAACTGACGACTGGGACGAAACCCGTAAGCATCATCGTATTGAAATCTTACAGCGAGGCATTGGTCTACCTGGAGAAACAGAACCAACTGCTCGGAGGGTTGGGTATGCTGGCGGTGATTGCAGGAAGCGCGCTCGGATTTGTAATCTCGGATAGATTCACGCGTCCCCTGGCCAGGCTGTTTGAAGGGGTTCAAGCATTGGAGCAGGGCGACTACCTATATCCTGTGGATGCCGAGGGTTCGGATGAGGTAGCGCATGTGACCCGCGCCTTTGATCGCATGAGGAAGACCTTAAAAAGCAACCTGTCGCACAAGCGGCAGTTGGAAGACCAGTTGCGACAATCGCAAAAGATGGAGGCGATAGGACGCCTGGCAGGCGGAGTGGCGCACGACTTTAACAACCTGCTTACGATCATCAAGGGGCACGGCGATTTGATTCTCGACAAGCTGCAAGCGACTGATCCGCTGCAACGAAATGCCAGCCAAATTGAGAAGGCCGCGGATCGAGCGGCGTCTCTGACTCGACAGTTGCTCGCCTTTAGCCGTATGCAGGTGCTGGAGCCGAAGGTCCTCGATTTGAATGCGCTGGTGGCAGAGATGTGCAGCTTGCTCCGAAGGCTGGTCCGAGAAGATATTTCATTTACGTTCCGCGCAGGCGAATCGCTGGGGCGGGTGAAGGCAGATCCGGGCCAGCTTGAGCAAGTGATCATGAACTTGACGGTGAATGCGTGCGATGCAATGCCGACGGGAGGCAAACTAAACGTCGAAACACGGCAAGTGACCGTGGATGATGCGTTTGCCAAATCCCGGCCTCCTCTGATACCGGGCGAATACATCCGTCTGACGGTCGAGGATACCGGGCAGGGGATGGACGCCGCGACGAAGACGAGAATCTTTGAGCCATTTTTCACGACAAAAGAACTGGGCAAAGGAACTGGATTGGGGCTGGCAACAGTATATGGAGTGGTGAAGCAAAGCGGCGGATGCATCTGGGTGGAATCGGAGCCAGGGAAGGGCGCACAATTTGAAGTATATCTGCCGGTGGTAGAAGAAATAGGGGAACGCCCGTCGCCAGAGGGCAATGGCAAATGCGCCGCCAGCCACTCGGAGCCTGTGCTGATTGTCGAGGATGAAGAGGCCGTCAGAGAGCTGGCAGCCGAATTTATGAAGTCCGCGGGGTACACAGTTCTAACTGCGAGGGACGGACGAGAAGCAATCGCCGTCGCGGAGAGTTCTGGTCCGATTCGCGTATTGATCACGGATATCGTGATGCCGAACATGCGCGGTCCGGAACTCGCCAAACGCTTGAAAGCGAGTCGCAAGAATCTGAAAATCGTTTACATGTCCGGGTACTTGGAATTCAGTAATGCAGAAGACGAGTTTCTGGAAGGAAGCTCCTTCCTGCAAAAACCATTCACGAGAGATAGCCTGGTTCGCAAGGTGGAAGAGGCATTACGGCGTAAGCGAGTGGCGGACTGCCAGGCCCAATTGGTTTGAGAAGGTTAATCGGTATTTCAGGATAGTGCGAATCCCTCCGGCGGCGAAAAACGGAATCATCCATAGCGCAAAACCCAGAGTCGCGGTGTGCTGAAGCAGCACTTGGGGGCAGGAATCAAGGCACGAGCAAGGTGTTTTCCAGGAGATCCCGCGATTGGCAGGTTTCCTCGACGGCCTATAAGACATGCGAACGTTACTTGCAAAAGAAAGCGGGCGGCTCGAGGCCGCCCGCTTTGCTTCGAGAGAATAAGATGTGACGATCAGGGTTGATCGGGGCGGCGCTTGAGAGTTGGGCGGCTGTCGTCGTCGCTCTGGGTGGAGTTAGGATCGGTGGTTGAGGTTGGCTGTTTAGACTGTGCGGTCTTTGTGCGGAGCGTGGGCTTGCCCGGAGCGTTGTCCGAGGCTTTGCGCGCGAACATGATGTTTCGAAGGCGGAACTTCACGGAATCGAATTCCGAAGTGGTGACGATGTATTCCGGGCGGTTGGGCAAAATCCGAGCGATTTCCTTTTGCGTGTTCTCGATGCGATCGGGAGTAGGAGGATGCGTCGAGAAAACCTTGGGGATGGTGCCGGGGCGACGCTTCTCGTCGGCCTGAATGCGCTCAAAGAAGGTCACATACGAATTGGGATCGTACCCAGCCTTGTACGTATATTGCACGCCGAGGAAATCGGCTTCACGCTCTGCGTCACGGCTGAACTTCAGGTAGGTGACAGGGATAGCGAGGCTCGCGGCTTCGTAGATGCCGTAGCCTGCCCAGCCACCGGGGCCGAGAAGCATGAGTGGAATCATGGCGAGTTGCATGGCCTGGCCTTTGGTAGCATTCTTCGTGCCATGACGCGCGGCAACGTGGGCGATCTCGTGGGCCATAACCCCGGCGAGTTCGGACTCTTCTTGGGCGCGCAGGATCAGGCCGCTGTTTACGTAGAAAAAGCCGCCGGGAAGGGCGAAGGCGTTGACTTCATCGGAATCGATGACCTTGATAGTGAAGGGCACGCGCGCATCGGAATTGCGGACCAGATTTTGGCCGACGCGGTTCACGTATTCAGTGACTACGGGGTCATCGATAAGTTTGGAAGAGCGCTCGACTTCCTGGGCGAGAGACTTGCCGAGGGCGATTTCGTGTTCGAGCGAATAGAAATTGATCCCTTTGCCGACGTTGCGATTGCCGATGTCGTTGACGTCTTCCTTGGAGTTCTTGGGATGGACGGTGTCTTGTTGGGGAACCGGCTGATCCTGAGGGGCCTGGGTTTTCGCGGGTTGCGGAGCCACGGGCTGAGGCGGGGCGGGCTGCGGCGGAGCGGGTGACTGAGTCTGGCCAGGTTGCGATGCGGGAGTGGGCTGCTGCGTGGCAGGCTGCTGCGGCGTCTGAGTGGGAGCAGGATTCTGACTTGGCTGTTGAGTCTGAGGAGTCGCCAGAGCAGCACCAGCGGCAAGGAGGCCTGCCAGCGTAATACCTAAGGCTAATTTCGGAAGCTGAGTCATGGCATTTACCTCCCAATCAAGCCAGTATACACCCGTTTTGACAATGCCGGGTTGCAATGGCCTTCGCGGCTTCAACCAGTACGATGTAAGAGCTGGGAAGAAGGTTTCCTATAACCAGCGCGATACTTGGGTCTTCCAAGCCAACGAGGCAGAGCAAGCGGCTTGGAGGGCTGGGATTGACAACGAAAGGCGGGGGCCCGGCTGTGCCGAAATGAAAAGCGCGGCAAATTGTGCCCAAAAGGCAGCATTAGAATGGTTGACACTCTTCGTGGTGGCCTCTACAGTCAATGTCAGCGAAATGAGCGTAAGAAAGATTCAGATCGGGCAGCTTTGGAGGAAGAATGACACCGGGGACGTGTACCTGGTAACGCGCGTGTACAGTGAAGCGCTGAGCACGATCGTGGTGTTGCGGAAGTCCGGCGCGGAGGACGAGGCGCTGACACGGTTGAGAGCCGAGAATACGCCCAAGGGGCCGGGGATTCCGGGGTACTCGCCGGCGCAGGATGAGGAGAAGTTTTGATTGGGAAAGGAGTAGTGAATGGTGAGTAGTGAATGGTGAGTAGTGAATGGTGAGTAGTGGGTTGTGAGCAGTAGTTGTGGCCTTCAGCGTAATTCCTGCAAGACTCTGCGCAGAAAAACGAATTTTTAGATGGAGCGGACGTCCATGCTCACGACGTCGTGGACCTGCATCAATTCCTTGATCAGGAACGGTTCGCCGTACTTGACGCCTATCATTTCGCCGTAATGGCGGGCGAGTTGGTTCATCTGTTTTTCGAGGCGATCGATGGCGAGGAAGACGTTTGTTTTGTTGAACTCGCGGGAGGACTGGCCTTTGGGGGGACGAAATTGAGAGGAGAAAGCGAGGATGGCGCGGCGGCGCTGCTCGAAATGAGGCGTGATGTCCACAACAAAGGTCGGACGAACGGGAGCGTAGGCTGTCGAGTAAAGGATTTTGAAAGGACGGTGAGGTTCACCCTCCAGCGGCAACTGTTTGAGGCCGGCAAGGAAGCAGCCCTCATAGCCGAGGGTGGAGGCGTGATAGTGGTCGGGATGGCGGGCCTCCCAGTAGGGAAGGATGACGGTCTTGGGGCGGAGTTCGCGAATGACGGAGGCTAGCCGGATTTTGTGCTGGCGGCTGGGCTGGACATCGGAATCCGGAACTCCCAATGTACCGCGCCAGTTTACACGGAGGAGTTTGGCGGCCTTGGCGGCTTCCTTGGCGCGAGTTTCCGGCGTGCCGCGGGTGCCCATTTCGCCGGCGGTCAGATCCAGTATGCCGGTCTTGTAGCCGCTGTGGGCCATTTTTAGGAGAGTACCGCCGCAGGTCAGTTCCACGTCGTCGGGGTGGGCGGCGATGGCGAGCAAGTCGAGTTTCATTCGCGGTCTCCCTCTATATCTGCCATGACATGATCCATGTCATCGTGCGGGGTCGATGATAACACTGCCCGAGGAATCTCTCGGCAGGCCAGGCAGCGCTGAGCTGTGATAACGTTTCGAGCGGCGGGGAGAAGATGCCAGAGAACTCACAACCACGCTACTCATCGCTCGAGGGAAAGGTGGCCTTGGTTACCGGCTCGGCAAAACGGCTGGGGCGGGCAGTAGCCTTGCGGTTGGCGGAAGAGGGCGCGGATTTGGTGATTCACCATCGAGCGTCACCTACAGAGGCGCAGGAAACGGTGGCGGAGATCGAGAAACTAGGGCGGCGCGCGGCGGCCTTCGCGGCCGATTTGCGAAAGGTGAGCGAGATTCGCGGGCTATTCGAGGAAGTTGGAAAAGTATTTGGGCGGCTGGATATTTTGGTGAACAGCGCGGCGAACTTTTTGCCCGCGAGCATCGTGTCAACGACGGAGGAAATTTGGGATGCGTCACTTGATACGAATTTGAAGGCGGGATTCTTTTGCTCACAGGCGGCGGCGCCGCTACTACGCCGGACGAAGGGCGCGATTGTGAATTTTGCCGATGCTGGCGGATTGCTCGGATGGCCGGGCTTCATTCCGCACTCCATTTCGAAAGCAGGCGTGGTGATGTTGACGAAAGTGCTTGCGAAGGCGCTTGCTCCGGAAGTCCGCGTAAATGCGATCGCACCAGGAACTATTACCATGCCAGGCGATCCGCCGGAGTGGGAAGCCGATTTCGTCAAACTGGCGCCGCTGCGGCGCACTGGTGCGTCGGGCGACATTGAGGATGCCGTGTTGTTCCTTATTCACGCGCAATTCATGACCGGACAAATATTGGTGCTGGATGGTGGAAGAACGCTTTAGCGCGGGTCCGGCAGCTGCGTTTCGCACAACAAGAAATTCAGAAATTTGGCAAACGCGCAGTGCAGAGAATTGCGCTGCGGTGTATTCTATTCTCCTTATCGTGTATCTGAGTTTGGGAGGCGCGCTGACGTGCGTGCCGGAATCTAAAAAAGAGGGCCAGCCGAAGTTATGGACAATGAGACTGACACACATGTTGACAGCCCGAGCGAGGCAATCAGCGTACCGCACGGACTAGAAGACACGCAGATACAAGAGTGGCTGGAGTCGCTGGACTCCGTGCTCGATTCGAGCGGACCGGAGGTGGCGGCGGAGATTCTGGAACGGCTTCGGGCGCACGCGACGGTTTCGGGCATCGATCTTCCGTTTTCCGCGAACACGCCTTACGCCAATACGATACCGGCGCGGCTCGAGCCACTATTCCCGGGCGATCAGGAGTTGGAGCGGCGGATCAAGAGTTTGATCCGCTGGAATGCGCTGGCGATGGTGGTGCGCGCGAACCGCGTGGAACACAACATCGGGGGTCACATTTCTACGTATGCTTCCGCAGCGACCTTGTATGAGGTCGGATTCAACCATTTCTTCCGCGCGCGCTCCGAGGAGTTCGAGGGCGACACGGTCTATTTCCAAGGACACGCCGCTCCGGGTATATACGCGCGAGCCTTCCTCGAGGGCCGGATTTCACCGCAGCAGCTTGAAAACTTTCGCCGGGAACTGAAGCCGGGCGGAGGGCTGTCCTCTTATCCGCATCCCTGGCTGATGCCGGACTTTTGGGAGTATCCGACAGTATCGATGGGACTCAGCCCATTGATGGCGATTTATCAGGCGCGATACAACAGATATCTGGAAGATCGCGGTTTGAAGCCGGTGACGGACGCGAAAGTTTGGGCGTTCCTGGGCGACGGCGAGACGGACGAGCCGGAATCACTTGGCGCGATCACGCTGGCCTCGCGCGAGAAGCTGGACAACCTGATTTTTGTTGTGAACTGCAACTTGCAGCGGCTGGACGGGCCGGTGCGCGGGAACGGACAGATTATTCAAGAGTTGGAATCGGCGTTCCGCGGCGCGCGATGGAACGTAATTAAAGTGCTGTGGGGCAGCGAGTGGGATCCGATCCTGGAACGGGATACGGAAGGCCTGCTCGTGAAGCGCATGGGCGAATTGGTGGACGGCGAATACCAAAAGCTGGTGGTTTCTTCGGGCGCTTACGTGCGCGAACGTTTTTTTGGCAGCGATCCGCGCCTGCTGCAATTGGTTGAACCTTTGCCGGATGAGGCGCTGCGGCGCCTGCGGCTTGGCGGGCACGATCCACGCAAGGTGTACGCGGCGTACAAAGCGGCCGTGGAGCACAAGGGAGCGCCGACGGTAATTCTGGCGCGAACGATCAAGGGTTACGGACTGGGAGAAGCGGGCGAAGGAAAAAACGTCACGCACCAGCAAAAAAAGCTTAATGAAGAAGAGTTGCGCGAGTTTCGCTCGCGGTTCGGAATTCCGCTGAATGACGAGGATTGCGTGGAGGTGCCGTTCTACCGCCCCGCGGAGGACAGCATCGAGATTCAATATTTGCGCACGAGGCGGGAAGCGCTGGGCGGGTACATGCCGAAACGCAGCGTGCGGTCGAAGCCTATCGTTGCGGACCACGACGAACTCTTCAAGGAATTTTTGGGAGGCAGCGAGGGCAGGGAAGTTTCGACGACGATGGCGTTCGTCGGGATGCTGCGCAAAATGCTGAAGGACCCGGAAATCGGCAAGCTGGTCGTGCCGATTGTCCCCGACGAAGCGCGAACCTTTGGCATGGAATCGCTATTTCGAACGGTGGGGATTTATTCGAGCGTTGGGCAAAAGTATGAACCTGTAGACGTGAACACGCTGCTCTATTACAAGGAAGCGAAAGACGGACAGATTCTCGAGGAAGGAATCACGGAAGCCGGGTCGATGGCTTCGTTTATCGCCGCTGGGTCCGCTTACGCGACGCATGGCATCAATACGATTCCGTTCTTTATTTATTATTCGATGTTTGGATTCCAGCGCATCGCCGATTTCATTTGGGCCGCGGCTGATATGCGGACGCGAGGTTTCCTGCTAGGCGGCACTTCGGGCCGGACGACATTGTCGGGCGAAGGCTTGCAGCACCAGGATGGCAACAGCCACGTGCTGGCACTCTCCGTGCCGAATTTGCGAGCGTACGATCCAGCGTTTGCTTACGAGATGGCCGTGATTCTGCAGGATGGAATTCGCCGGATGTACAAGGATGGCGAGAGCATCTTCTACTACATCACAGTCATGAACGAGCCGTACGCGATGCCGGCAATGCCGGGGGACGTAAAAGAGGGGATTTTGAAGGGCATGTACCGCTACCGGGCTTCGGAGAACAAGAAGTCCAAGCTGCGGGCGCAGCTTTTTGGAAGCGGCGCGATTCTGCGCGAGGCGTTGCAGGCGCAGGATATTCTGGAGACAAAGTTCGGTGTAGCGGCGGATGTTTGGAGCGTGACAAGTTACAAGGCGTTGTACACTGACGGAAATGAAGTGGAGCGCTTGAACCGGCTGCATCCTGGCGAGAAGCCGCGTGTGCCTTACGTGACGGAATGCCTGGCGGACGCACCGGGCGTGCTGGTGGCCGCTTCCGATTATTTGAAAACTTTGCCCAACATGGTCAGCAAATGGATGCCGCGGCGGCTGGCTTCGCTGGGCACCGATGGATTTGGACGAAGCGAAGGCCGCGCTTCGCTGCGAGATTTCTTCGAGGTGGATGCGCGTTTCATCACGCTGGCGACGCTGCATGAGCTTTATAGCGACGGCAAAATCGAGCGTTCGGTGGTCGACAAGGCGATTAAGGACCTGGGAATTAATCCGGACAAATCAAATCCCGTTACCTCGTGAGGAGTCAGGCCGACGTTCGAACCAACCGAACTTTTGAGATGAGAGGCGAACTTCGGTTCGCCTTTTTCATTGAGAGGGCGTGCTGGCGCCGCTCTCCAGTAATTCGCCAGGCTTAAGGCGGCCCGTGGCGAGCTGCGCGATGAGCTGGGAATTGGCGGCGAGGAACTCGTAGCTTCCCAACTCTTTGGGCAGAACCCAGGCGATTTGCTCGAATGTCTTCGGGTTGATTTCATCCCCCTTGATGCTGGCGGCGTAAAAACGGATTTCCAGTTCCTCGGGCGCGGCGGCATATTTGTGGCGTGTTCTGCCGAGTTCGATGCATTTATCCAAGACGACGCCCAACTCTTCTCGCAGTTCGCGCGCGAGCGCCGCTTCGGGCGCTTCTCCTTCTTCTACTTTTCCTCCGGGAAATTCCCATTTGAGGGGAGAGGTGTCCTGGCGCCGGCGCTGGCCGATCAGGAAGCGGCGATCGCTGCGCTCGATGACCGCGGCTACGACGACTCTCACGCTTTGCCACCCTGTGATGTGGCGTCTCGGAAGATTCGCAAAAGCTGTCTTGCGCCCGCGACGAGCGGCGGACCGGGGGTGTTGAGCAATTCATCGCGGACGACATAGACGCGCTTATTGCGGATGGCCGGCACGTTTTTCCAAGCTGCGACCTTGTAAGCCTTTTCGACCTTTGCCTGATCTCCGGTGGCTGCCCAGGCGAGGACAATCAAATCTGGCTCCGATTGTGCGACCTGTTCGTCGCTTACTTTTTGCCCGGACGGCAAGACCATTTCCCCGCCGCAAAGTTTAATAAGCTCCGCGACCCAGGGCGGGGAACTGATGCGGGGGTTCGGCCACGCCTCGCAGTAGACCCGCAACTTTTTCCTTATCACGCCGCTGCTTTTTGCCATTGCCGCAAATTCCTGGCGCATTCGTTTAACGAGCCGAGCGGCTTGCTGGAAGCGGTTGGTTATCCGGCCCAGGAGACGAATGTCATTCTCAATATCGGCCAGCGATCTGGGATTCATAGCCAGGAAGTTGAGGGGGTGCTCCAGAAGTTTGGCTACGGTTTCTTGCTTGTACGGCACCGAGCCAATGACGAGCGATGGATGCAACTGGAGGATCTCGTCTACCGAATTCATGTGCCAGCAATCGCCGAGTTTCGGCAGGCCGTTTACGGATGCAACTTCGGCGCACCATATTGTCACGCCGACGAGATATCTTTTGGCGCCGATGGCGCAGAGGATCGAAGTCGCGCTAGGGGCGAGCGAGACAATACGAGGTGATGATTCATGTGCTCGGCCGATCACGCCGAAAGTTTAGCAGAGCAGAGAGTCTATTGTTTGTCGTAGATGTCGACCGGCCGAGTATCATTGCGCAGCTGATCGAGATTGACCCAGTAGTAGGCGCCGAAGGGTTTCTTCTCGGGCCAAATTTCGTCGAGAGTGTCCGCATCGTAGAGCGTGCCAGCCTTCATCACCATCGCGATATTCGCGGTGTTGTGGATGTCATCCAACGGATTAGCGTTGAGGACCATGAGGTCCGCGAGCTTGCCAACTTCGAGGGAGCCGAGGTCCTTATCCGCGCCGAGGAAGTGCGCGCCGTGAACGCTGGCTACCTCGAGAGCTCCCATGGGCCCGGTCGCGCTCGAAATCATCCAGACTTCCCAGTGTGAACCGATGCCGTGCGCCTGGCCGTGCGAACCGATAGCGCCATAGCCGCCGTTGGCGATAATGTCCGCCAAGCCTTGCGCTTGCACGCCGAAATGATAGTCGGTCAATGGGCGCAACCAACGTCGCCGCAGGTGTGGCATGAGTTCACGCCAGGGAGTCCAGCGCTGGAGCTTGGCGTCCTTCCAGACGTCGCTGATCTGCTCAAAGTATTCCTCGTTCCAGGGAGCAGTTCCGCCCACCATGAAGGTCGGGGAGTAGACGGTGTGGGACTGGCCGAAAAATTTGGCGACGTCGCCATAGAGCGGAGCATAGGGCGTCGGGTGCTCGAAACCGGTCTGGCCGTCCATGAGCATGCTGATTTTGTGGAGTAGGTCGCTGGAGCCTTCACCGGTCACTTTCAGGCCCTTCTTTCGAGCAATTTCCGTGATCCACTGGCGCTGCTGGCGATCGGGCTGGAGATATTGTTTCAGCGTGATAACGCCGTAAGACGCGAGACGCGTGATCTCGTGTTCGGTGACTTCGTAGCTGGCAAGTTCGTTCCAATTGGGACCGCTGCCGTTGAGAAGTGGAGTGGCGGTGGAGAAGGTGCGCGGCCCGATCGAGCGGCCGGCTTCGATCATCTCGGCGAGAGGGAAAACTTCTTCGGACCAGGTCGAGGGATCGAGAGTCGTGGTGATGCCATACGCGAGGTAGACGGCGGATTCGAAATTGTGAGTGGGAGTGATGCCGCCGGACTCGCGGTGATTATGGGCGTGCATGTCGACAAATCCGGGAATGATTGTTTTGCCTTTGGCGTCGATCACGCGATCGACACCGGAAGTTGGGCAAGTGCCAACGCACGTGATGCGACCAGCTTTGGCGACGATGGTGCCGCTTTCGATGACGTTGCGATTCTGGAGCGTGATGATGCGGGCGTTGGTCAAGGCGATGGAGCCTTGGGGAATGGCGCGCGGGACGCTGAGGTGAATCTCCGTCGTATCAGTTTTTGCCGTGTCGGTGTGGTAGACGAAGTATTTGTTGGCGTTGCCGTATTCAAGGGTTGCGGCGTCGCGCCACCGGGGATACATGCCCCCGTCCAGGCTCGCGGGCTTGATGGTGAAAACCGGCGTTTTGCGATCGAAGTGAACTGCCTCCTGGCCGGTCACATCGAGGGGCAGTGGAGCGACGTAGACGTTGTCGCCCTCCTGATAGGTGACTAGCTGGCCGTTCGGGGAGACTTGGACTAGCGTGGCGTTTGGAAGTGTAGCGTGAAGGCGACGGTCTGAGCCATTCGGCTGGATAGAAACGAGGTCAGTGACGGTTTTCGCGCCGAAAGGACCCTCGCCCTTTTCGATACGATGTTCCGTGAAGTAGATTCTGCCGCCGGGACCAAATTGCGGGCGTGCACCGGGACCGTCTTGGCTGCCGACGCGCGCGAGCGTCTGCGCGAGGCCCCCGTCCGCGGGTTGCAGAACGATTTCGTACCACTCGTTGCGGGCCCAATCCCGGCCGCGCAGTGTGGCCCCAGAGCCGCGAGAATAGGCAAGCGTCGAGCCGTCCGCGCTCCAAGCGGGATTCAAGTATTCGCCGGGTTCGCCGGTGATTGCATGGGGTTCACCGCCGCCAGCAGCGATCGTCCAGAGCTGGCCGTGCTTCTCATCGTCCCAGGTTGAGAATGCGATGGTCTTTCCATCGGGCGACCAGGCGGGAGAAAATTCGCCGGGAGCGAAGGAGTCTGGTGTGAGACGCTTGGGTTGGCCGCTTGGCATGTTCATGAGCCACAGTTTGTGCACAGCCTGGAAGACCAGGCGCTTGCCGTCGGGCGAAGCGCTTTGCCATCGAATAAATTTCGCTTCGAAAGCGTCATCGCGAAGCGGCAGAGGCGAGTAGGCCATTTCAGAAATGGTGCGATGAACGTGGGCGGTGAAGGGAATGGTGTCGACTTTTCCAGTGTCGACCGACAACTTGCGAATTTTTCCACCTTGCGAAATCACCATGGACTTGCCGTCCGCGGTCCAAACCATTCCGGGCAGGATGGTCATCTGGCGGGAAATTTCTTCAGACTCGTCAAGCTCGATGGGATCCATGAGCATGCGCTCCACGCCGGTTTGGAGGTCGCGCAGCCAGAGAGCGGTGCGCGGGCCAAACACGTGGCCTTTGTAGGATTCGGTGGCATCCGGGATGCGCCTGCCGAAGGCGACGTATCTGCCGTCGGGAGAGACCTCCGGCGCGATGCCTCCTCCGCTGGTGGCGCGGTCCTGCTGCTCGGCTTGTCCGCCGGTGATTTCTTCGATCTTGCGCGTTTGCAAATTCATGCGGCGAAGCTGCGCGCAGCCGAGCATTGGATCGGTATGGCCAAAAGGAAGCGGCGGGCAAATTTGTACGTCGAAATAGAGATATTTTCCGTCACGCGAAACGGAATGCCAGCCAGGCCCCTTGTCCTTGCCGACGAGTTCGATGCCTGAGCCGCCGTCCTTGTGGTACATCACCAGCGTCCAGGCAAACTCGGGGCCGCTCTCTGGGCGAGTGCCCTGGCGCTGCACAATAAGGTAGTGCCCGTCGGGGCTCCAAACCGGGCTGAGGGCGCGCTGGGTCTTGTCGGTGAAGACGGCTCGCGGATTCTTGCCGTCGGCGTCCATGAGCCAGAGGTTGTTTTGGCCTTTGCGATCGCTGATGAAAGCGATGGTCTTGCCGTCGGGCGAAAAGCGCGGCTGCATGTTGAGGGCAATTCCGGAATCTTGAGTCAGGCATTCGGCTTTTCCACCGGTGGAGGGCATGCGATAGATGTGTCCCAGGAGGTCAAAGACGATCCACTTGCCGTCAGGGGAGACGTCGAGAGACATCCAGGTGCCTTCACTGGTGTCGAAATCGATGTCGCGAGTTTTTCCGCGAGCTTGCGTGGTTTCCCATTCGGACGCGGGTTTCTCCTGAGCCGTGGCCCAAGCGGCGGCAAGAAGCGCGGCAGCGAAGAGACAGGCGAAAACACGCAGGCAACTATGGGTAACTCGCTTATGGGCAACGCTTCTGTAGGCAATACCTTGCATGAGGGTTCTCCATGGCTGATTTGCCGGGCGTTCCACCACTCGCGGGGTGAGTTCCACCACGCCTATTGATGCGCCAACTTTGGGAGTTTCTGTTCGCGCGTTGTATCATGCGGGCGCAACAAACGCAACACTATCTCGTGATTGTGCAACAAATGTTTCTCCGAAGTGAGTGGAGGCTGATTGACTTCGCCTGCGGCGTGTGTTGCACTTTCGGAATCTTTTTTGAGGTGAGAACTTATGCGACGCATGATGCTTGCGAATTTGCTCGCGCTGGCGGCTGGTGCTTACTGCAGGGCGATGCCCCAGGCTGGCCAGGATGCCGGCCAGCAAGTGGTGCACTACAAAGGGACGCTCGACAATGTGAAATATGTCTTCGGTGAGGCGCCGCCGGTGGCGCGCTTGCGGCCCGGAAGTATTCTCGACGCGAATTCACTGGATTGCTTCGGCAACGGCATTCAAAAGCCGGGCGATACGACTGCCAAGGCCAGGGGCGACAATCCGCTGACGGGGCCGTTTTTCATAGAAGGGGCGGAGCCCGGCGACACGCTTGTGGTGAGGATTCTCGAGTTGCAGGTCGACGGCGATCAAGGCGTGGGAGCGTTCTCGCCTGGATTTGGAGCAATCAATTCAACGCATTACACGCCGGTGCTGGAGAAGGAGGCGCTGGCGGAGAAAATTTGGTTTTATCCCATCGATCACGCGAATAACACGGCGACGTTTCAGGCCCTCGATTCCAAGTACAAGGTGAAAATTCCCATGCATCCGTTTCTGGGATGCATCGGCGTGGCGCCAGCCAACGGCGAGGCGCGCAGTTCTATTGTTCCGGCCGAATTTGGCGGGAACATGGATGCCCCGGAAGCCAGCGCGGGCAACACGCTTTACCTGCCGGTCAACGTGTCTGGTGCGCTCTTTTATTTTGGCGATGGGCACGCGGCGATGGGAGACGGCGAGATTGCCGGCAGCGCAATCGAGGTGCCGATGCGCGCGCGGCTGAAGTTCGAGGTCGTGAAAGGGAAGCGAACAGGCTGGCCCAGATTCGAGAACGAGAAGGAAATCATGACGACGGGAATCTATCGGCCGCTCGACGACGCGGTGCGCATTGCGTATACCGAGCTGGTGGCATGGATTCACGCAGACTACGGACTTTCCGAGATGGATGCGTACGAGCTTCTTTCGAAGGTGGGAAAAATCCATCTGACGGAGATGGTGGATCCGAATTACGTGGTGGTCGCTTCTGTTGAGAAGAAATATTTGTCGGCGAAAACCGCAGACACTGCGAAGGGAACTACTGCGCATTAAGCCGGCGTTCGCATCTCCAGTGAGAGTTAGCCTGACCGAGAAGAAGCTGCCGGATAGTCTAGTCCGGTTCGGTTTTGCGGCAACGGCTCTCGCCAGAGAACCTCGAGAACGTCAATGGGCGCTGCGCGGCCTTTGAGTTTCATCGCAGCGAGCTGAGAGCAGCGAATCTCCTGGCAGAGATGTGCGTGCGTCGCGGCGGAAATTACAATTTGACCAGGCCCGGCCTGGGACGTGAGGCGGGAGGCGACGTTGACGGTGTCGCCGATCGCCGTGTAATCCATGCGGCGTTCCGTGCCGAGGAACCCCACGACCGCCTCTCCGGTGTGAATGCCAATCCCAATATGCAGCGGCGCCCGGCCGGAAGCCTCATTTAGTTCCGCGAGACTTTTTTGCATGTTCACGGCCGCGCGAACGGCGGCTTCCGCGTCATTCTGCAAGGCAAAGGGCGCGCCGAAGAGCGCCATCAATCCATCGCCGAGATATTTGTCGAGAGTTCCATCGTGCTCAAAAATTACTTTGGTCATCCGATCAAAAAATTCATTCAATACTTCCACGGCCTCCCGCGGTTTCATTTTTTCGGCCATGGTGGTGAAGCCGCGCACATCGGCGAAGAGAAGCGTAATGCGCTGACTCTCACCGCCGAGACGGATGTCCGCAGCTTCGGAAGTAATTTTCTTGGAGATTGCGGGAGAGAGAAATCGTTCGAGCGCACTGAGCTGCATGCCCTGGCGCTTGACTTCGCTTTTTGCCATGACTTGGTCGATGACCAGACCCGCCTGCGCGGCAATGACGGCAAAGACTTCCAGATCCTCAGGCATAAAAGTTCCGCGTTTGGAGAGGTTGTCCACATACAGCAAGCCGAACAAACGATCTCGGCTGGAGAGCGGCGCGCACATCGCCGATTGCGTGCCGGATGTGGCCATACTTTGGCTGCCAGAGAATCGCACATCCTGCTTTGCATCCATCACAAGAAGAGGACCTTTGCTCTCCATGACTTGCTGAATGATGGCCCGCGAGAGCGCCATTTGCGGCGCGGCCTCTCTTGGAGCCACGCGATAGCGGAGGATGGCGGGAAGAAACGTGTAACCGGATGCGGACTGCGGCGCCTCGCGAACAGAATCTTCGGTCAACAACATGGCGTAGCCGCGTTCCGCTCCGTCAATCTGGAGGACGAGGTCCAGAACGCATTGCGTCACGTCTTCGACTGTGGTTTTGTCGCCCAGGGCCCTACTGACTTGGTAGAGAAGTGTGAGTAAACGATTCTCGCGGCGGAGATATTCGATGCGGCCTTCAGAATCGACGCGCGAGTCCGTCCATTCCGACGGCGGTTTGGCTTTCGAGCTATCGAGAAGCGTGGCGACACTTTCACGATCTATGATTTGGGTGAGGTGGGAGGCGAGCTCGGGCGAGGCCTTCGCCACAACGGTGCCGGTCTTCATATCCTCGAAACGCAGCTTGATGTCGCCGAGGCCGATGACATCGCCGCTCTTCAGCTCGCCGCGTTCGATGCGGACGCCGTTAATGAGCACGCCGTTGGCGCTGTGCTGGTCTGTCACTACCCAGACGTCATGATTGCCTTCGAGACGCGCATGGCTTCGCGATATGCTCGAATGGGGGAGCGTGATGTCATTCGACGCGGCTCGTCCGATGTGTATCGTCGAGCCGTCCTTCAATTCATAGAGACGCGGCGAGGCGCCGGGCCGTTCAATGATTAGCCGTGGCATGTTTGGATGGAAGCGCTGCTGCCTGTTGCTATGTTCATCCTCTTTATGACGATGCGCAACGAGAGTGTGGCGGCAATTGTCCGATTTTGCAATCAGCAGCTGAATTTCGACGGCAGCGGAGAGTTTCGATGACAGTTCGGCTACCATAGCATCATGTACAGCGAATTGGTCCTCGAGCACTTCCGGAATCCGCGCAATGCGGGCAAACTGGCGAACGCAAGTGCGGAAGTGACAGCGACGAACCCTATCTGCGGCGACATTCTGGAACTCGCCGTCCGAGTGAGCAACGGCGCGATCGCCGAAGCACGTTTCCTATGCCGCGGCTGCACGACTTCCATCGCTTGTGCATCCTTATTGACCGAGCGCCTCACGGGATGCAGTCTCACCACTACGCGTTCCATCACGGCTGAAACAGTTTCCCAAGCGCTGGGAGGGCTTCCTCCCGCGACATTTCACGGCGCGCAACTTGCTGAAGACGCGTTGAGGCTTCTGCTCGTCAAATTAGCTTCGGGCCAATAAGACAGGCGGCACTCATCCACCGAAAGCTTTGTGCATCGTGTCTGGATCGTTTAGATTGAGTATGCAGCCTTCCTCATTCGTCTGGACGAGCTGCAGATCGCTGGCATGCGCCCACACGACGGAACGGGCTCCCGTTTCGAGCGGAGCCAACTTCAGCTCCTCATACAATTTAGAAGAAAAAATCACGGGATGTCCCCGCCGACCTTCGTAAACGGGCAGAACGATGGGCTTGACAGAAGTATAGAAAGCTTCAATCAGCTCGTCGACGAGAGTCGAACTGATGAGTGGATGATCAATCAAAAAAAGAATTATGCCATCGGTTTGCGGAGGAAGACTGCGCAAGGCGGCTTGGATCGAACTCAACTGACCCTTTTCCCAGTCTTCGTTGATGACGATTTCATCGGGAGAAAGATTTATTTCTTTGGCGATGGGCTCGGCGTCGGCGCCCAGCACCACCCGCCGCACGCCGATTTTGGGGTGGCGAGAAACATCCAGCAAATGCTCGAGGAAGGGGCGCCCTTGGTAGGAGAGGAGCGCCTTCGGCGATCCCATGCGGCGCGATGCGCCGCCGGAGAGGAGGACGGCTGCGAGCATGTCACCTCTTTCAGCGTTCTGTGAATGCCGGGCGCGTTTCGTAATTCAACTTCTTGTGCGCCCCCGATTCTGCATTGCGGCGAACGGCAATTAATTCCGCCACGATGCTTATGGCAATCTCCTCAGGCGAGAGCGCGCCGATTTCCAGACCCATGGGCGCGTAGACGCGCTGAAATTCCTCGGAGCGATATCCGTCGTTCTCAAGAGCTCGATATACCGAGAGAACTTTTCGTTTGCTGCCGATCATGCCAAGGTATCGGGCAGGCGTTCGAACGGCC
Source organism: Candidatus Acidiferrum sp. (assembly GCA_041486245.1). GTDB lineage: Bacteria > Acidobacteriota > Terriglobia > Acidiferrales > UBA7541 > Acidiferrum. Next base: position 4,840 of record JBGPLB010000022.1, on the reverse strand, counting down.
CAGCCGAGAACGCGCATGTCTTCTTTGTGGCCGCGGGTGACGATGATCAGATAGCTCGCGGCGTTTGGATGAATCTTTTCGAAGGCATCCTCGTAGCTTGTGAAAATTTCCTGCGCCATGGGAAACCGTTCGGCGTTCGCAAAGGATTCGCGGTCGTCGACCACTGCAATTCCGAAGCCTGCGGCACTGGCCGCTTTAGCCACGGCCATCGAAACGTGCCCCGCGCCGAATAAATAAAGGATGGGTTGCGGCAGGATGGGTTCGACGAAGACTTCCAAAGTGCCGCCGCAAATCAGGCCGTTGTCGTAGGTTGCCTCATTGTTCAAATTGAAGACCATCTTGCGCGGAGCTTCCTTGTGCATCACTTCTTTTGCTGCGGCCCAGACTTCGGCTTCGACGCAACCGCCGCCGATGGTTCCCGCGATGGAGCCGTCATCGCGCACCAGCATGCGCGAGCTTTCATAGCTCGGAATCGAGCCGTTGGTGTGCACGATCGTCGCCAGCGCTCCACGCTGGCCCGCGCGCCGCATTTTGACGATTTCTTCGAAAAGGTCCACGCTTTGTCTCAGCCATCAGCCTACGGCGCGCCTTTGATAGTGTCAATGCGTGCCAGCTCGGAAGTAGACTCCAAGATTCTCGAATGCTAACGTGATTTGTCTTGGAGGAATGGTATGCCCGGGAGCGGCCGACTTCTGATTGCATGGGTATGGAAAAAGAAACCGCCACTCTACTGGTCTATATTGGTTACTGTTCTTTCCGTGTATTGGATGGCCCTGATTTTTAGCTCGTATCTTCTCGCCTTCGTTACGGCCCCAACTCCAAGTGCCACTCACTCTCACGCTTTATCTGTTGGGGGCGGCGTCCGCTACATGAATCCATTGCTGTGGTGGTGCTATGACAAGGGCGGATGGATTTGCGGTGCGCTGCTTCTCTTGTTGATTTTGATTATGTTTTTTAAGCGCGACCAACTGGAGAGGGTTAGATGAAGGCAATCCGATTCCATCAGCACGGCGGGCCGGAGATATTGAAATACGAAGACGCACCGGAACCTTCCATTCGCGCAAACGACGTGCTCGTGCGGGTAAAGGCGTGTGCGCTGAATCGTCTCGACTTGTGGGTGCGGCAAGGCTTGCCGAACGTTCCGATACCGCTGCCGCACATTCCCGGAAGCGACGTGGCCGGCGAAATTGCCCAAATCGGGGCGGAGGTGACGACGGTCAAAGTCGGCCAGAAGGTGGTGCTTGCGCCGGGGGTGACGTGCGGCAAATGCGCCGCGTGCCTTTCCGGCCACGACAATCGCTGCCGTCAATTTACAAATCTGGGCTACATGATCGATGGCGGATGCGCTGAATTTGTGCGCTGCCCGGAAGTGAATTGTTTGCCTTATCCCGAAAACCTTTCTTTCGAGGAGGCGGCGTGCATCCCGCTTGTTTTCCAAACGGCGTGGCACATGCTCGTCTCGCGCGCGGAACTTCAGCCCGGAGAGGACGTGCTGATCCTCGGAGCAGGAAGCGGCGTTGGTAGCGCGGCGATTCAAGTCGCGAAATTCTTCGGCGCACGTGTGATTGCCACCGCAGGCACGGATGAAAAGCTTGCGAAAGCGCGTGAGCTAGGCGCCGACCACGTCATCAATCACAAATCGAAAAAAATCCGTGAGGAAGTGCGTTGCATCACCAACAAGCGCGGCGTGGACGTGGTGTTCGAACACGTCGGCACTGCGACGTGGGATGAGAGCGTGGCAAGCCTGGCACTCGGCGGCCGCCTCGTAACCTGTGGTGCCACGACCGGATATGACGCCAAAATCGACCTGCGATTCTTGTTCAGCCGGCAGCTTTCTTTGTTGGGCTCGTACATGGGAGCCAAATCGGAATTGCTAACGGTCATGAAGATGGTTGCGGCAGGCCGCTTCAAGCCGATCGTCGATCGAGTCTTCCCGCTCGCGGAAGCTGCCGCGGCACATGCTTATCTCGAAGCAGGCTCGCAATTCGGCAAAGTGGTCCTTTCGGTGTAGCCTAATCGCGAGCGAACTCTGCTATCGGCGTCTCGCTCCAAAACGGAAAGCAACGAACATGGCAAGCTGGCAAGCACACCTTTCAGTATGGATTGTCAAATGGCGGGTCAAGCGAAGACTGCGCGGCGTCCGGGATTACCGCCATGCGCGCAGGATTCTCAATCCTGATCCTTACTCGGTTCCGATTTCCGTGCGCATTTCGCCTGCGCAAGTCGGCGGTGTTCCAGGAGAGTGGGTTGACGGAGCTTCTGCCGCAAAAGCTGTGCTCTTGTATTTGCATGGTGGTGGATACTTCGGTTGTTCGGCTGCATCCCATCGTCCTATCACCGTGGCGTTTGCGCTCCAGGGATTTCGCGTTCTTGCGCCTGACTATCGCCTCGCGCCAGAAAATCAGTTTCCTGCTGCCGTGGACGACGCGGTGGCTGCTTATCGTGGTCTCCTCGGCGAGGGATATTCGCCCGAACGTATTGTGGTCGGCGGGGATTCCGCGGGCGGCGGGCTGGCGCTTTCTCTCCTGCTCGCGTTGCGCGATGCGGGATTACCGCTACCGGCGGGAGCGGCTCTTTTTTCTCCTTGGACGGACCTCGCCGCCACGGGCGATTCCGTCCGCACGAATGCGAATCACTGCGCCATGTTCAACGGGCCGGACATCGGTCCCAGTGCGCGCTACTACTTGGGCGATACAGACCCGCGCCATCCGCTGGCTTCGCCGCTCTATGCCGACCTTGCCGGCTTGCCTCCGCTGCTCATCCATGTCGGCGAAGATGAAGTTTTGCGCGACGATTCCATCAGGCTTGCGGAACGCGCGCGAGCTGCGGGAGTTCGCGTCGATCTGAAGGTTTGGCCAGTCGTACCCCACGCATGGCAGCTTGCGCCGCATAAGATTCCCGAAGCTCGAACGTCATTGCGTGAGAGCGCTGCATTTTTGCACGAACTTGTGGCCTCGAAAGTTTCGAGCAAGGTGGTGTAACCGACGATGACCGAAGCCTCTAAGCCACCCACTCACGCGGAAGAATTGAGCGTCGACGTTCTCATCGTCGGCGGCGGTTTTTCCGGCCTGTGCATGGCCATAAAACTCCGCGAAGCCGGGACGCATTCGTTTCTCCTCCTCGAAAAGAGCGACGACATCGGCGGAACATGGTACGACAACCGCTACCCGGGTTGCGCATGCGACATTCCTTCGCATTTGTATTCGTTCTCGTTCGATTTATCGCCGGATTGGTCCCGCATGTATCCCGGTCAGCAGGAGATTCACGATTATCTGAAGCGCTGCGTCGAGCGCTACGAACTCGCGCCCCACATCCGTCTGAATACTCGCTTTCACGAAGCAATTTGGGATGAGGCAGGAGCCGTGTGGCACGCCAGCGCAGGCGAGGGGATGCGCATCTGCGCGCGAGTGCTCGTCTCAGGCATTGGAGGCTTGCACGTCCCGCAATATCCCAAGATCAAGGGCATCGAGCGTTTTGCGGGTCCAAAATTTCATTCCTCCACTTGGGATCACAGCGTTGAGCTCGATGGCAAGAATGTAGCTGTCGTCGGCACAGGCGCAAGCGCCATCCAGTTTGTTCCGCAGATCGCTCCTCGCGCGGGAAAACTTTACCTTTTTCAGCGCACTCCGCCGTGGATTGTGCCGCGCATGGATTTTGCCATCCCCGAGAAATGGAAACGGCGGTTCCGGCGCATCCCGTTCGTCATGCCGGCGTTTCGCCGGTACATTTTCTGGCGGCAGGAGTTTCGCGTCCTCGGCTTCCTGGGCAATCGCTTTGTCCGAGGAAAGGCAACGGAAATCGCCACTCGCCACAGGGAACGGCAAATCAAGGACCCCAGGTTGCGCTCGGCTCTGACACCGAACTACGAGCTGGGCTGCAAGCGGGTACTTGTCTCGGACGACTTTTATCCCACACTGACGAGATCAAACGTTGAGCTGGTCTCGGACGGGATCGCGGAAGTCCGCGAGCACAGCATTGTCACTTCAGATGGTGTCGAACGCCCCATCGACGTCCTGATCTTCGGCACGGGCTTTCGCGCGACAGAGCCACTCATCGGGATTCGGATCGTGGGCCGCGAGGGCGTGGAAATTCACGACGCTTGGCGCGAGCGCATGAGCGCTTATCTCGGCATCACGGTAAGCGGCTTTCCCAACCTTTTCTTGCTTCTCGGACCCAACACCGGGCTCGGCCACAATTCCGTGGTGTTGATGATTGAGGCGCAAGTGCGGTACGTGATGAGCTGCCTGGCGCTTATGAAGCGTCGCAAGCGGCGCGTCCTCGAAGTCCGTGCAGAAATACAAAAGAATTTTGTCGCGGAGGTTCATCGCCGCTTGCAGGGCACCGTCTGGCAATCGGGCGGCTGCCACAGTTGGTATCAGGATCAGCGCACGGGTGAAAACACAACGCTTTGGCCCGGCTCTGTCGTCTCCTATGTACGGAAAACCCGCTCAGCTTCACCGGCCGACTACGAGCTATCGTCTTAAAAACCGGTATGCCCTGGCAACGGCGAAAGCGCTTCATTTGTGTCCACCGCTTGGCTGTGCGAAAATGGAGCTACGCGAGGCATCATGAGCACATCGCTCGGCAAGCACGTCACGCTGACCAAGCCTGACGACTTCGGCAGCCTGCTCGAAGACGAAGGCATCATTTTCACGACGCTCGACAAGGCCGTGAATTGGGCGCGTAAAAGCTCCATTTGGCCTTTGGGTTTCGGCTTGGCTTGTTGCGCCATCGAGATGATGTCCATGGCCGCCGCGCGCTTTGACGTAGCGCGTTTTGGCGCAGAAGTTTTCCGCCCCTCGCCCCGCCAAGCGGACCTGATGATCGTCGCCGGCCGCCT
>JBGPLB010000021.1:0-35935 GCA_041486245.1 Candidatus Acidiferrum sp. | reverse complement strand
TAGTACGAGAGGACCGGGATGAACAGACCTCTTGTGTACGAGCTGTCCCGCCAGGGGCATCGCTCGGTAGCGAAGTCTGGAAGAGATAAATGCTGAATGCATCTAAGCATGAAGCTCGCCCTAAGATAAGTTCTCCCAAGGTTTAAGACCTATGAAGGGCAGTCGAAGACTACGACTTTGATAGGCTGGAGGTAGAAGCGCAGCAATGCGTGAAGCTGACCAGTACTAATCGCCCGTTCGGCTTAATCATAAAACTTTCTCATTCCGTCTTTGAGAGAGTAAAGAGAAGAACGCCTTCTCTTTCGCAGTGTGTTCGACTCCGCGAGTCGAACTTGTAAATGCCAGCCTATTGTGGGGTCGCTAAGCGGCCGTACATAAATTCTGTTGTCGCACTCGCGATCCTCGCTCGGGATGAGCTTGGATTCAGTTCGCGAGTTTCCAGTTTCCTGGTGATCATACCGCGAGGGTCACACCCGTTCCCATCCCGAACACGGTAGTTAAGCCTCGCTGGGCCGATGATACTGCACGGGTAACTGTGTGGGAACGTAGGTCGTCGCCGGGATTAAATTCGAAAAGGCCGTCTTGAGCAATCAAGACGGCCTTTTTGTTTTTCTCGTGTAGGGGCACGATACATCGTGCCCTCTTGCATCGTCCCCGCTCCCTCCATCATCCCTTCCTTGACAAGTAACCACGCTTGAATGGTTATCCCCCTTCGCTCCTTCGCCCCATGAAGCTCACCGCCAACGAAATCCGAGACGTCCTGCGCCACCTCGAAGCCGGCCGGCCCCTTCCGGACCATTACCGTTTCCTCCTCTTCGACGACAAGCGCGAAGTCGAGCTGGTCTGGAACGGCAAAACCAGCGAAGTCTGCAACATCGTTCTCCCTTTTCAGGTCATCGAGCAGGTGGATGAGCCTCGCGCCGAAAAGCCCGCCGACACCGCTCTCCAGGCCGGCCTCTTCGATTCCCGCGGCCGCCAGCTCAAGGGCTGGACCAACAAGCTCATCTGGGGCGACAACAAGCTCATCCTCTCCTCTCTCAAGAACGGCCCTCTCCGCGACGAAATCGAAAAGCAGGGCGGCATCAAGCTCATCTATATCGACCCGCCCTTCGATGTCGGCGCCGATTTCTCCATGGACATCGAAATCGGCGACGAAACCTTCACCAAAAAGCCCAACATCCTCGAAGAAATCGCCTACCGCGACACCTGGGGTAAGGGAACCGATTCGTTCCTGGCAATAATCTACGAACGCCTAACCGTAACGCACGACCTGCTTGCGGACGATGGCAGCATCTATGTCCATTGCGATTGGCGCGTAAACCAGTATCTGCGATTGGTGTTGAGCGAGATCTGTGGAGAAAATAATTTTCGCAATGAGATTATCTGGAAGCGGAAAGGGGGAAGCGCGAATCCACAAAACAGGCTCGGAGTGGTCACCGATTCAATTTTTTGGTACTCAAAAGCCGAAACAATCCGGTTCGAGCAAGAATTCACTAAAGACAGCGACGACGCCAAGAAGTATATCGAAGAACGCTTTACGCACGTAGAAGAGGGGACAGGCAGGCGGTTCATGGATTCGCCTCTCATAAGCCCAAATCCACGACCGAATCTCACGTACGAATACAAAGGGTTTCCGCCGCCGCCAAGCGGCTGGTCTATATCCAAGGAAATAATGGAAAGGTGGGATCGGGAAGGGCGACTACTGATTCCGAAAGACAAAACGAAACGCATTCGCAGGAAGATATTTGCTGACGAATATCAAGGGCAGCCCGTGCAAAATTTGTGGGCCGACGTGTTTGTAATCAATTCTCAAGCTCACGAGTTCGTTGACTACCCGACACAAAAACCGGAATCGCTGCTGAGTCGCATCCTGAAGGCCTCCTCAGTAGAAGGCGACCTAGTCGCCGACTTTTTTTGTGGTTCGGGCACGACTGCAGCCGTAGCAGAGAAGCTGGCCCGCAAATGGATTCTCAGCGATCTCGGCAAATTCGCCATCCACACCACTCGCAAACGCCTCATTGGCGTCCAGCGTGAGCTCAAAGCCGAAGGCAAAGACTATCGCGCCTTTGAAATCCTCAACCTGGGCAAATACGAACGCCAGCACTACGTCGGCGTCAACACCAACCTCCGCGAAGCCGAACAGCAAAAGCAACTCGCCGAAAAGGAAGCCAAATTCGTCGAGCTCATCCTCCGCGCCTACCGCGCCGAAAAAGTCGAAGGCTTCAATTCCTTCCACGGCAAAAAAGCCGGCCGCCTCGTCTCCATCGGCCCCGTCAATCTCCCCGTCACCCGACTCTTCATCGAAGAAATCATCCTCGAATGCCGCCAGAAGCACATCACCCGCGTCGATGTTCTCGGCTTCGAATTCGAAATGGGCCTCTTTCCCAACCTCCTCGACGAAGCCCGCGCCAAAGGCATCGACATCGCCCCCAAAAACATCCCCGCCGAAGTCTTCGACAAGCGCGCTGTCGAAAAAGGCCAGGTCGTCTTCCACGACGTAGCCGCCATTGAAGTCAAACCCCACATCAAGAAGAACACCGTCGCCGTCGAGCTCACCGACTTCTCCGTCTTCTATTCGCAAGACGCCCAGAACAGCGTCGAAGCCGAAATGAAAGACAAATCCACCAAAATCATCGTGGACAAAGGCCAAATCGTCAAAATCACCAAAGACGCAAAAGGCGTCGTCACCCGCGAACGCATCACCAAAAAATGGACCGATTGGATCGACTACTGGTCCGTGGACTTCAACTTCGAATCCAAGCGCGAAATCATCCGCGTCCCCCGCCAGGAAAGAGACCTCGCGCAGAGCCGCAGAGGCGCAGAGGAAGAAACAGAAGTGAACAAAAATAAATCAACAGAATCCTCTTCCTCCGTCCATTCTTCTCCCTCTTCCTCTTCTCTCCGCGCCTCCGCGTCTCCGCGCGAGAACTCTTCTTCTTCCTCCTCCGAATACGAAGAAGTCTGGACCGGCGACTTCGTCTTCGAAAACGAATGGCAATCCTTCCGCACCAAAAAAGACCGCTCCCTCGAACTAACCAGCGTCTTCCACGAATGCACCAACGGTCGCCGCAAAATCGCCGTCAAAGTCGTGGATATCTTCGGCAACGACACCATGACCATCCTCGACATAAACATCCCGGGGAAGAAATGACGGAGAGTATCTCGCGCGGAGCCGCCAAGTCGCGGAGCAAAAGAAAAGGATCTTCCTTCCTTTTTTTCTTCCCTCAGCGTCTCTGCGCCTCCGCGCGAGAAACTCTTTCTTTTCCGAGAGGCCCCCGCGCGTGACCGAAAACGAAATCGGCACAATCATCGTAGACACCGCGATCGAAGTCCATCGCCAGCTGGGCTCCGGCCTCCTCGAATCCGTCTACGAGGTAGTCTTAGCCTATGAACTCGCCGCTCGAGGCCTCCATGTCCAGCGCCAAGTCCCCATCTCCATCGTCTACAAAACTCTAAAATTTGATGGCGCCTTTTGTGCCGACCTCGTTGTAGCCGAAAAAGTCATCATCGAGCTAAAATCCGTCGAAATCCTCAACAACGCCCATCGCAAACAAATCCAAACCTACCTCCGCCTAACCAACCTGAAACTAGGCTACCTCCTGAATTTCGGCGCAGCCCTGCTGAAAGAAGGCATAGTCCGCGCCGTAAACAACCTGGAAGACTCCCCTCTTCCCCTCCGCGTCTCCGCGTCTCCGCGCGAGAAATCCTAATCCCATGGCCCTCCACCCCAATTTCCCCGATTCCCCGTTCGTCATCCTCGATCCCTCCATCCGCTGGTTCCCCGCCGACGAAGCCCTCCGCACCACCACCTCCGACAAATTGATGCCGCCGCTGGTCGCCGAACTCCGAAAAAAAGTGAAAGACTGGCGCGCATCCAACTACGACGGCGCCGCTCCCACCAGCAAATCTCTCCTCAACTGGTGGTTCAACAACACGCCACACCTCATGCCGCAATCCAATGGCGAAATGGCTGAATTTCAGTATTACTTCGCCCAACGCGAAGCCCTCGAAACCATCGTCTATCTACACGATGTCGTGCGCGTGAAAGACAAGTACGACCTCATGCGTTTTGATAGCTCTGGCGCAATCTCCGCCGGCATGTTCGACGAAACCTGGCGCCGCTACGTCGTCAAGATGGCCACCGGCGCCGGCAAAACCAAAGTCCTCAGCCTCGTCCTCGCCTGGAGCTTCTTCCATAAAACCTACGAACCAGAATCGGACCTCGCTCGCAACTTCCTCGTCATCGCCCCCAATATCATCGTCCTTGATCGCATCTATAAAGATTTTCAGGGCCTGCGCATTTTCCTGAAAGACGATCCCATCCTTCCCGACGACGGCTACGACGGCCACAATTGGCGCGACGACTTCCAACTCACTCTCCACGTTCAGGACGACGTTCGCGTCACCCACAAAACAGGCAACATCTTTCTGACCAACATTCACCGTGTCTACGCCGGTGATGAATCCATTCCATCCCCCCACGACGAAGACACCCGCGACTATTTTCTAGGCAAGCGGCCTACAGGAGCCACCACCGACTCCAAAGTCGACCTCGGCGTCATCATCCGCGACATCGAAGAGCTCGTTGTCCTCAACGACGAAGCCCATCACATCCACGATCCCAACATGGCCTGGTTCAAGTCCATTCAGGACATCCACAATCGCCTGTTGCAAAAAGACTCCGCCCTGTCGCTGCAAGTCGACGTTACCGCCACTCCCCGCCACAATAACGGCGCCATCTTCGTCCAGACGGTCGCCGACTATCCGCTGGTTGAGGCGATCTCCCAAAACGTCGTCAAACATCCTGTGCTTCCCGACGCCCCCAGTCGCGCCAAGCTGGTCGAACGAGAAAGCTCCAAATACACCGAGAAATACGAAGACTACCTGCACCTCGGCGTCATCGAATGGCGCAAGGCATACGCCGAGCACGAAAAGCTCGCCAAGAAGGCCATCCTCTTCGTTATGACCGACGACACCAGGAATTGTGATGACGTCGCCGCCTACCTCGAAGGCCACTATCCCGACCTGAAGGACGCCGTCTTGGTCATCCACACCAAAAACAACGGCGAAATCTCCGAATCCGTCTCCGGCAAAAGCAAGGAAGAACTGGAAAAGCTCCGCGGCCAGGCCAACCTCATCGACAGCATGGAGAGTCCTTACAAGGCTATCGTCTCCGTCATGATGCTCAAGGAAGGCTGGGACGTTCGCAACGTCACCACCATCGTCGGTCTCCGCCCTTACGTCGCCAAAAGCAATATTCTTCCCGAGCAAACTCTCGGACGTGGCCTCCGCAAAATGTACGTTGAAGAGAGCGTCGAGGAATATGTCAGCGTAGTCGGAACCGACGCCTTTATGGAGTTCGTGGAATCCATCCAGGCCGAAGGTGTCCTGCTCGAACGGAAACCAATGGGCGAAGGCACTGCGGCCAAAACTCCTTTGGTTATCGAGGTGGATGAAGAAAACGACGACAAGGATCTCGACGAACTCGAAATCGAAATTCCCGTCCTGACGCCCCGCGTCTACCGCGAGTACAAAAATATCGCCTCCCTCGACGTGCGAAACCTTCCTCACCAACGCGTCGCCTACCTGCAGTTCAGCGAAGCCGATCAGCGCGAAATCGTCTTCAAGGACGTCACCACTGGCGACATCACCCACACTACGATTCTGGATACCGCAGGCGTCGCCGACTACCGCAACGTCATCGGCTACTTCGCCCAGACCATCATGAAAGACCTGCGCTTGGTCAGCGGCTATGACGCGCTCTATCCCAAGGTCAAGCAATTCGTCCAGGACGAGCTCTTCGACCGTACCGTCGATCTCGAAAGCCCGAATACCCTTCGCAACCTATCCGAGCCCGCCGCCACCAAAACAGTCCTCGATACTCTTAAGACCGCCATCAACGCGCTCACCATACAGAAACGTGGTGACGCTTTAATTCGAGACACCATCAAGCTTCGCGAAACCCGCCCCTTCGTCGCCAAGGAACAGGGATACATCATCCCAAAGAAAAGCGTCTTCAATCGCATCATCGGGGATAGTCCGCTCGAACTCGAATTCGCTGGCTTCCTGGAAAACTGCACGGACATCATCTCCTACGTTAAAAACTACATGGCCGTTCAGTTCAAACTCGACTACGTCAACGCCAAAGGCGAAATCTCCAACTACTTCCCTGATTTCATCGTTAAGGTCTCGCCCGGCAACTTCTTCGTCGTCGAAACCAAGGGCCTCGAAGACCTCGATGTGCCCCCGAAGATGGAGCGCCTCAAGCAATGGTGCGAAGACGTCAACGCCGGCCAGAACCGCGTCCGTTACGACTTCGCCTTTGTTGACGAAGAATCCTTCCACCGCTTCAAGCCCAAGTCATTTGCATCGTTGGTCGCGGCCTTCCAGGAGTACAAGACGTAGCACCCTTCGTCTCACCAAACTCCCAAAATCCCCGCAACCTCTTCTCGCCTCACCACTTCCGGGTCTCACGTTCGAATGATAAAACTACAGTACTGTACCTTGACAGTAATTCAAAGCCGCGCTACCATTCCTCATGTTTGCCCCGCCAGCGCCCCGTAAAGCATTCACCGCGCTCCGAATCGCTTCCTCCTTTACTTCCCAAGCCTCCTCAACCTCCCGTTCCTCCGCGCACCCACAGCAAACGCCGCATCTCCTTTCCTCTCCTCGAAAACCTGCACCAACTCGGCACACCCGACACGCTGGTGCGCCCGCAACTCCTTCTTTCTCATGCGCTTCCGCACTGTTTCCGTCACATAGGGGGTGTGCCCCGCGCGACTCATCTAAAAATCCCCTGCTCTTTCCTTCCGCTTTCCTAACTCCTCTAAATGCAACACTTACGAGCCCGTCCGCAACTGTTGCATCCAAACGACTTCCTAGAACACTAAATCCTGTAGATGCAACACTTACAAAAACCCTGGGCGAGGGTCCCCCCGGCTCGAGACGTGGGATTAGCAGCAGAGCGCGACCATTTGAGGACGCTATCAGCCGCCGGCTCGGCTCTTTTCGTTCAGGCTCGGGTAGCTGGGATGACGAGGCCGTCGAGATGAATTGGGGAAGATTCAAGCGCCGGCTGGAGAGTGCTTACCGCCGTGCCGGACATGACGCGCTGGAAGGCTTCCTGGAAGCGCTCCATTTCGGGTTGTGTGCCGACGGTGATGCGGACGTGCGTGGGCCAGATGGGCCAGGGGCGGCCGATAAAAACATTTTGGGCCGACATCGCGGCGATCACTTCTTTTGCGGGGCGCTTGGCGTCCAGCATGAAGCAATTGGATTGCGACGAAACATAGGAATAGCCGTTCTTCGCGAGCCACTGAAAAGTGGTTTCGCGGATCGTGGCGTTGATGTGCTTGCGTTCGGGGACAAGCCGGGGATCCTTCAAACTTGCGGCGGCCGCGGCCACGGCGGTGATGGGCATGGCGCTCCAACCAGAAAACGCGCCCATTTTTTCGAGAAGGTCCGGCCGAGCAATGGCAAACCCGCACCGCAGGCCTGCCATGCCGTAAATCTTGGAAAAGGTGCGCAGAACAATCAGGTCTTTATCCCCTTTGACGAGATCGAGGGCCGATGGTGCATCCGAAAAATGGATGTAGGCCTCGTCGACGAGAAGGATGGAATTTTTCGGTTTGTTGGCGAGCAAGAACTCGATGTCCGAATGGCTGGTAAGCGTGCCGGTGGGATTATTTGGTGAGCAGATATAGAAGACGCCCGCATCCGGAGCCGCCGCAAGCATGGCCTTCACGTCGTGCGCATGGGTTTTGGTCAAGGCCGCTTTCACGACCCGGGCGCCGGCGATTTTCGCGGCATGCGAACCCGCTTCATAGCCGGGATCGGCAGTGACAAAGCTCCTGGCGGGAGAAGTGAAAGCCAGGACGGAGTAGTGCAGCGGACCGCTCGAACCTGGGAAGGCGCGGACATACTCGGGCTTCAAGCCTTCCGTCGCTGCAAATGTTTTTATGAGATCGGTGGTCATCCAGTCCGAGTAGCGGCCGCCTTGCGAAGCGACGCTATTGACGGCGTCGCATGCCACTCCACATGGACCCAGAGGATTCTCGTTGGCATTGATGAGCACCGCATCTTTGGGATAAGGACTGGGATAAGCAAGCGAGTCGGCATGGGCCAGCATGGGCTCTGTGACGATCGGAAATCCAACGGCCGTCGCGGCGGCAGCCGCGGCAGAGAGTTGCAGAAAGGAACGACGGGAACGACAGGCGGGGTTTTCTTCCACTGGCATGATCTTGCCTCCAGTATGGCGCGCGGATAAAACGAGCGGCCGCACACAAACTATCACGATCCTCGACTCGTGCGCCTTCTATTTACATACATTTTCCTGCTAAGGAGGATTTGTATCCTGCGGCGCTGTTTCTTGCCGCTACCGGGAATTGCGGAGAAGAAAAAGGGAAAGGAGACGATAGCCGCGCCCCCAAATGTGAACTAAGATCTTTGCGATCAAGCGATTAGAACAGCTAGTTCCAGCGGTCGGTCTTGGGTCTCGCAATGCCCTACTAAAGGTACTTACGTGGTTGGATGGACAACAAATTGGAAGAAGTACTATTGACTGCGCTCGCTGGGAGAAATACCATATTTTTTCTGTTGGACCCGGCCAAGTACGAAACCCAAACGCCGTGAGGTCAGGCATGAACACCGATACCGCAGTAAACACCGTTGTCCTCCCATCCGGCAAGGCACTTGCGGAAAGATGGGAGAAGTTGCGTACCCACCCCCGAATCGTTTCTCGCGTGAAATTCCAAGTCGAATGGGAAGAAGGCTCCGAACCGCAGCGTGCCAATGGCGTCACCGTAGACGTAAGCAAGTCTGGGTGCCTGGCGGTAGTAGGGGCCGGGCTTCCTCTGCACAAACGCGTCCGGCTAATCAATGCCACCAGCGGTCGTACTGCGGATGCGCAAGTCGTTTGGCGCGATCATGAAGCCTGGGACGTCGGCCTGGAGTTGGTTATGCCGGACCCGTCCTTTTGGGGCGTGAAGTTCTAGATTGCTGCTTGATAAAGCGCGCCGTTGCGACCGTCGCACCACTAGTCAAGGCGTTGAAGTTCATTCACAAACTGACAGACTTCTAAAAGCGATGGCATCCTGCCATACCTCGCCCCGGCTTTAATTCGGCCATTTATCTCTGGGCAAGCTTTTCTCAATCGTCTCGAGGTTTTGAAACCCATCTTTGATCACGGTTTGTTTCACGTTGTCCTTGGTGACTACCATGGGGCTTAGAAGCAATGCATGGACAGTCCTGGTTCCGTTGGCAATCGAAACAGCATTCTTGACCGGAGTGCCGCTAGCCAAACTCACGGCAGCCTCCGCGGCCAATGCCGCCTGCCTACCAATGGGTTTATAAACTGTCATGGTTTGCGTGCCATCCAAAATCCGGATGATGGCGGCGAGATCCGCATCTTGACCGGACACCAGCACTTTGCCGGCGAGTTTGTGCTCCTGTAAAGCCTGAATTGCGCCTCCCGCGGTTCCGTCATTGGAGGCGACCACGGCGGCAACATCGCCATTCGTGGAATCAATGGCCTTGGACATGATGGCGTAAGCTTCGGCCGGATCCCAATCTTTTGCCCAGCCGTCGCTAGCGATTTTTATAGCGCCGCGATCGACGAAAGGCATTAGGACGCGCATCTGTCCATCGCGCAAGAACTTGGCGTTGATGTCCGACGAAGAGCCACCGATCAGAACGTAGTTCCCCTTTGGCGCGAGCCGTGCCAGCCAGGAGGCCTGGAGTTCGCCAATCATTTCCGCGCTGGTGCCGACGAAGAAATCGACATCACTGTCACGCACGAGGCGCTCGTAGCAAAGCACGGGGACGTGCCGGGCTCTGGCCGCGCTCACGATACGCGCTGCTTTCTCCGTGTCGTGCGGGACCAGGACGAGGACTTTGACGCCCGAATCCATTAACTTTTGAGATTGTTGCAGCTGCAACTCGTCGTCTCCCTCAGCGGTTTCGACAAGCACCACGGCGCCTAATTCCTTGGCTCTTTTTTGGAAGATATCGAGGTCGGTTTGCCAGCGCTCGATTTTAAGTGAGTCCATCAGGTAGCCGATTTTGAGCGGCGCAATTTCGGCAGAATTCGACTGTCCCAGCGCCAGCCGAGCGGGGGCTACCAGCAACGCAACCATCGACAGAGCGAGGACAAGTCGACGCGACAAACTCTGCATATAGATCACCACCAAGTACTTGAAACCGTAGCACCGGCGAGCCAGAGTCTCAATCTGATAGGCGAAGCGAGTGGACCAAGAGTAACGGGGAATGCGCATGTTGACCGGATTCGAGACGGTTAGTCCCGGGAGCGGGCATGCGCGGGAGTTCTCGGAGAGGAGTGAGTTGGACCAAGGTCTTGCGCAGCAAGCGGTTAACCGGCTTCCGATCCTGGCCATTGGTTTGCTCATCTCACATGGCTGTAGACATCCTACATGCAGTGGATGTAGGGTATCTACATCCTGAGGGGAACATGAGTCCGCGCTACCAGAACCGCATCGAACTTCTGCAAGGGACGCTGGACCTGCTTATTCTGCAAACTCTTCGCTGGGGTCCGCAGCACGGCTACGGCATCGGCCAGGCCATTCGCACAAACTCGGGAGATATTTTGCAAGTGGATACAGGTTCGCTTTATCCGGCGCTGCACCGGCTGGAACGGCAGAAATGGATCCTCGCGGATTGGAAGGTCTCTGAAAATAAGCAACGTGTCAGGGTCTACCGGCTGACGCCCAAAGGCAAAAAGCAATTGGAATCCGAACGCTCGCGCTGGGCGCAGATCTCGGATGCGATTGCTGGCGTGCTCAATCCAGCGAAGAATGAGAGTGAAGCGTGACATTTTCCTTCTGGCATCGTCAAAAACGTGAAACTGAGCTGGATGAGGAGCTGCAAAGTCATTTGCAGATGGCGGCGCAGGACCGGACGGACCGCGGTGAAACGCCAGAGCAGGCGCGGGGGGCAGCGCGCAGGGAGCTAGGGAATGTCGGCCTGATCAAGGAGGTTACCCGGGAGATGTGGGGCTGGGCTTCGGTCGAACGGCTGATACAAGATCTGCGCTATGGATCGCGGATGCTGGCGAAATCGCCGGGATTCACAGTGGTGGCAATTCTGACGCTGGCGCTGGGTATAGGCGCGAACACCGCGTTGTTTTCCGTAGTGAATGGCGTGTTGTTCAATCCGCTGCCCTACCCGCAACCCGAGCAACTGGTCTGGCTGGCGGAAAGCAAACCGAATTTTTCGAGCGGGTCGATTTCCTGGCCGAATTTCAAGGATTGGCAAAAAGAGAACCGCACATTTTCCGGAATGGGGTTGTATCGCGGCTACAACTTCAATCTTACTGGGCATGGCGAGGCCGAGCAGTTGCAGGCAAGATTTCTAACGTCGGATTTTTTGAACGTGGTTGGCGTTAAACCTTTGCTGGGACGTACCTTTGCGCCCGGTGAAGACGAAATTGGCGCGACGCCGATTGCGATCATCAGTGAAGGGCTTTGGAACAGGAAG
Source organism: Candidatus Acidiferrum sp. (assembly GCA_041486245.1). Classification (GTDB taxonomy): domain Bacteria; phylum Acidobacteriota; class Terriglobia; order Acidiferrales; family UBA7541; genus Acidiferrum. The sequence continues at coordinate 24,445 of JBGPLB010000021.1, read as the reverse complement.
CTCAACTCTTCTCCGGACGTTCTCGGCAAGAGTCTGGACCTCGACGGCAAGAGCTTTTTGATCATTGGTGTGCTTCCGTCGAGTTTCGATCTTTCCGGCAGTTTCCGCGGTGTTGATATTTACGCACCGGTGGGGCAGTGGGAAAATTCGTTTCTTCCAAAGCGAACCGCGGGACTCGGATTCCACGGAGTGGGGCGACTGAAGCCCGGAGTCAGCATCGAGCAAGCCCGCGCGGACCTGGCTCGAATTTCGAACGACCTTGCCGCGGCTTACCCGGACACGAACACCGGAATCGGGGCCTTCCTGCGGCCGCTGAAACAAACGATGGTTGGGCGGGTCAGCGTGCTGCTACTCGTGTTGCTGGCCGCGGTTGGTTTCGTGCTGCTGATTGCTTGCGTCAACGTGGCGAACCTGATGCTTGCGCGAGCCGCGGCGCGTACGCGCGAATTCGCTATTCGCGCTGCGCTGGGGGCGGGCCAGGCCAGGCTCGTGCGCCAACTGTTAACAGAAAGCCTTTTGCTTGCACTGGTTGGCGGAGGACTCGGATTGCTGCTGGCAGGTTGGGGCACGCAGGCGGCGCTGCGCCTTCTGGCTGACGGGCTGCCAAGAGCGAGCGAGGTAAGACTGGATGCGCGTGCGCTCGTTTTTACCGTGGTCATTTCCCTGGGTTGCGGGATTTTCTTCGGGCTGGCGCCAGCGCTGAAAACTGGAGCGCGCAATTTGCACGACACTCTGAAGGAGGGAGGGCGAGGTGGAAGCGGATCGCGGCACCGGGCGCAGGGAATCTTTGTTGTGGTGGAAATGGCGCTCGCGCTGGTGTTGTTAGTCTCCGCGGGGCTGATGGTTCGCAGCCTGACGGCTCTCTGGCACGTCGATCCGGGATTTGATTCGCATAATGTTCTGACGTTTGGCGTGGCTCTGCCGCCTTCGATGCGCAATGCGGACGTTGCAGGAATTCGTGCCGCCCTGCGCGTCGTGAATCAACAGTTGAAAGTAGCTCCCGGTGTAAAGGCGGTGTCCCTTTCCTGGGCCTCTCTGCCGTTAGCCGGCGACGATGAAGATACCTTTTGGATCGAGGGAAAACCGAAACCCGAGACTGATAATGATCTGAGCTGGTCGCTCAGCTACGTAGTTGAAGAAGACTATCTGAAGGTTATGGGCATGCCGCTGGAAAGAGGAAGATTTTTCACTGCGCAGGATAATGAAAACTCCTCGCATGTTGTTGTCGTGGATGACGTCTTCGCGCAGAAGTATTTTCCGGAGAAGGATCCGATAGGACAGCATGTTTTTCTAACAGCCAAAGGCGGGCGGGCGGAGATCATAGGCATTGTCCCGCATGTGAAGCAGTGGGGACTGGACTCCGACGACAAAGAGTCGCTTCGCGCGGAACTGTATTTTCCGTACATGCAACTTCCGGACCAGGCCATGAAGCTATCGTGGAACGGCACCGGCGTCATGGTGCGTTTCGATCCAAATGCTGCCGCGATAGGCGATTTTCTGAGGGCGGCTATCAAAGGGATCAGCGGCGAGCACGTGATGTCAAAAACGCAAACGATGGATAGCATCATTTCCGATTCGCTTGCGTCGCAGCGATTTTCCATGGCGGTGCTGGGAGTTTTTGCCATGCTCGCGCTGGCGCTTGCCTCCGTTGGCATCTACGGCGTCATTTCCTATCTCGTAGGCCAGCGAACGCAGGAGATCGGCATTCGCGTTGCCCTGGGCGCAAGCCGTTCCGATGTGCTGCGCATGGTGCTTGGCGACGGAATGAAAATGACGCTGATCGGCGTAGGGATCGGTCTTGCCGCAGCATTGGGGCTCACGCGGCTTATGGCAAGCCTTCTTTTTGGCGTAAGCGCGACGGATCCGCTTACGTTTACCGCGGTGGCCATGCTGCTCTCAGTGGTTGCGCTCGCGGCCTGTTACATCCCCGCAAGACGTGCCATGCGGGTCGACCCGATGGTCGCGCTGCGGTATGAATGAATAGCAAGAAGCCCTAAGCGTGCGAGCGAGCTTTCTGAGCGGGAGACAGCCACGCATCCAGACGCGGCGACACCTTTGCGCAAAGCTGGGCAACGCAGAGAGCCGCGAGGAGTCCAGCAAAAACGTCCATGGTGTAGTGCGCGCGCAGGACAAGCACGGCCGCAATCTCAAATAGAACGATTCCTACGGCAATGGCAGTGAACCAGCGCTTGCCGAGATGGGCCAGTTCGATTCCACCAAAAACAGCGATGGCGGTATGCCCTGAAAAGAAAAAATCGTCGCTTACGTTGTAGGTGACCAGCAGCGAAGGGAAACCGGGATAGTGCCAGATCATATTCGGAGGCGGCGGGAGCGCGCATATCGCTTGCATAATTTGGCGCATCCCCAGCAGCACCACCAGACCCAGGAACGGCCGCACGGTTGGGCCGAAAAGCCAGCGTCCGAGCAGAAAGAGTCCTAGTCCATCGATCAAAGCGGAACTGAGAATCAGCAGCGCGTTGGCGGCAGAAGGTGAATTGTAGAAGTAAGCATTGAGGCCCGCGGTCAGCGTGTGAAGCGCGTCGCCAACGCCGGAGGCTGGCACGGCCCGCCGCGCGATTAGCGACTGCGTCCAGAACCAGATCCCCAACGTAATGGCGGTCAGCACAAATCGCAGGAGCACGCCACGCCATTCATGCGAGCTGTTCGAGTTCGTCATTTGAGGGGTATCCCTGCTTTGGCGGGCGAAGTTTGCATGAAGCCTCTCATGCGCGAGGCGCGGGCTCCAGCGCGAGCTCGCGCGCTCTTCGCAAGTCCAACTTGCCCGTGCCGAGATAAGGCAATTTCTCTACGCGCACAAATTGATCCGGGCGAGGCCTCCAGAGCGCGGGCAAATCACACTTTGCGAGCAGCTCCAGAGTTTCTTTCAACTTCTCCTCAGGGAGCGTGTGCAACACCATCAGGCGTTCTCCCTTTCTTTCGTCGGGAACAGCGGTCACTACAAATACCTGCTCTGTCGCGGCCGCCAGTTCTTGGAGCTTGTCCTCTACCTTGATGTGCGGAACCATTTCGCCGCCGATTTTACTAAAGCGGCTAAGGCGGTCGGTGACGCGCAGAAAGCCATCTTCGTCGAGCATCGCAATGTCGCCTGTGTTGTACCAGCCGTCGCGCAAGACTGCCGCTGTTTTTTCCGGCTGGTTCAAATAGCCCAGCATCACGTTGGGACCGCGCACGAGCAGCAAACCGGGTTGATTGACGGCCAGTGTTTGGAGCGTTTCGGGATCGATGATCTTCACGGTCATCCCGGGCAGAGGATGTCCGATGCTGCCGCGCTTTGCGCCAACCTGGCGAAACGATGCAGCACGAAAATCAATCGTATTAACCGTCACGGCGGGCGAGCACTCCGTGCAGCCGTATCCCTCGAGCGGCCGGATGCCAAAGCGGTCCTCAAATGCCTGGGCAATACGGTCTGGAAGTTTTTCGGCGCCTGCCATCACAAAGCGCAAACTGCCGAACTGTTCAGGATCGCAACGGCGGGTGTAGGCATTGAGAAAAGTTGGGGTGGCAAGAAGCATGGTCACGGCGTATTTGTTGACGAGGGCGCCGATGACGCGCGAATCGAGCGGATTTGGATGAAACACAACGCCGATTCCCGTCGCGGCGGGGAGGCAGAGCGTGCCAGTGAAGCCGAAAGAATGAAAGAACGGGAGGATGCCCATGATGCGATCGTTGGAGTGCAGGAGAAAGACCTGGTTAAGCTGCTCGACGTTGGAGGCCACGTTGTAATGCGTCAGCACAACACCTTTGGGTTCGCCCGTCGACCCGCTAGAAAAAATAATCGTGGCGATGTCTTCGAGCCGTGTCTTGTGTTCGGCTCCCGCGTACTTTTGGACGCTCCGCGGCGGAAGCAAGCACGCCAGCGCGGCGCCGAGGCGTTCGCTGAAACGCGGCTTTTGCGCTACATCCTCAAGGAAGATCGTCTCCGCAGGCGGCTGCACGTGCACGCGTTCGAGAAAGGCGCGAGCCGTAATCACCGTTTTCAGATTGCACTGCTTGGCGCAGGATTCCAGCGTTTCGTTGGATGCCGTGTAGTTCAAATTGACGGGGACTTTTCCCATCAACATGGCCGCGAGATTGACCAGCGCACCGGGAATTGAAGGCGGCAGCAAGACGCCCACCATTTCCTGGCCCTGCCATGTCTTGCGCAAGCGGCGCGCCAGGAACAGCGTTCGAGCCAGAACCGCGAAAAAAGTCAGCTTTGGCGTTTGTCCATCAGCCATGGCGAAGCGAAACGGGTGGCGGCGCGCCATGTAGAGGAATGTCCACGGCAGTGGCCGCATGTGACGCTTGCGCCGGCCAAACGCTTCCGCGCTCAGGTCTTGCACGGCCTGGCGCGCCTCCTGTGACGTTGCCGTCGAAGGAAGAGCGGCGCCAAAAGTTACTCGCACGGGATAAGGCAAATGGCGCGGAAATTTCCAAAGAAACCGGCCGCCTGCAAAACTGAAAATCGAGCCCCAGACGCCGTCGAGATTCACCGGAATAATCGGCACGTCCACGCCTTTGATGATGCGCTCCATGCCGCGGCGGAATGGGAGCATCTGGCCGATGCGCGTCATTTGCCCCTCGGGGAAAATGCAAACCAACTCGCCGTCCTGAAGCGCCTGCGTAGCGCGGCGCAAGGAATGAATCATTTCACGCGGACCTTGATCGGACGCAATGGGGATCACACCCAATATTTTCGCGAAAGGCTTCACAAAGGGATGTTCGTAAGAACCCTTGAACATCAGGAAGCGTACCGGACGGTCGAGGGCAGCAAGGAGCAGCACCGCATCAGCCATGGAAACGTGATTGGGAACCAGCAAGGCGCCGTTACGCGCCGGGACGCGCTCACGTCCTTCAACATCGAGGCGGTACAGCGTGTGCGTGAGCATCCACAGCAGAAGACGGAGAAGCGAGTCCGGCAACAGCCACAGGACGTAAGCCGTTGCCGCGAGCGACATGACTGCCGTCCAGATGAAGAAGGACTCCAATCCCACGTGCAAGTAATGCGTGAATCCGGAATAGATCGCCGAAGCGCCGATGACTCCGACAAAGGACAGGAAATTTGCAAAGGCAATGACACTGCCCTTCTTATCGTCATCGGGCCGGTGTTGGATTAACGCGTTGATGGGAACGATGAAGAATCCGCCAGAGAATCCGAGCGCGGCAAGCAGCAGAATCACTTGAAGAAATGTCAATCCATGCAAGGATATAGCGAACGCAAACAACGACATGCCGACGGCGCCCAGAGGGATGAGGCCATACTCAATCTTTCCCGCAGAAAGCAGGCCCGCAGCGTAGCTCCCAAGGCCTATGCCAATGGCGAGAGCGGCTTGCAAGTACCCGCCGTGCGTTTCATCGATTTGCAAAACCTCGCGTCCGTAAAAGACGATCACGAACTGCAGCAGCGCGCCGAGAAACCAGAAATAAGTATTGCCTACGACGGCGAGGTGCAAGGTTCGATCCGGCCGGACGATTCGAACTTGCTTTATGAGATCTCCAAAAATGTTGAAGCGGAATTTCCGGGAAGGATCGGCGGCAGGAACATGAGAAATCGCGAAGCTGGCCGTCAGACCGACAAGAGTGCAAGCTCCAAAGATGAGTCCTGCAAGAACCTCCCGTCCGTGAAACGTCTGGGCCAGCAACGGGCCGGCTACGGCTCCCGCAATAATCGCAATGAAAGTTGTGAGTTCGAGGATGCCGTTGCCCCAGGACAACAACGCATCTGGAAGCACCTCCGGGAGCAAACCATATTTCGCGGGGCCGAAAAACGCGGCTTGCGTGCTGGCGAGAAAAATCACCGCAAAGGCCATGCGGGTGCTGCCATGCGCGAAGGCGTAGATTGCGAAAACCATCGCAAGGATTTCGAAGATTTTCGTGCCGATTGCGACACTGCGTTTGCTGAAACGGTCCGCAAGATAGCCGCCTGCCATCGAAAACAGAAGGAAAGGGACGGCGAACAGGTTGCCGACGTAAAAGACCAAGAGATCCTTTTGGGAGGATGTCGGATTGGTTCCGAGGATGAGGAAAATGACAAAGAATTTCAGGCCATTATCATTGAACGCACCCTGAAATTGCGTGGCGATGAGGCTCCAAAACCCGAAGCGCCAGTTCCTGTTAGTTTCTCGAATCGAAGGACTGCGGTCGTCTGACATGCAGGCGCACCCACGCGTTTAAGTGGAAACTACAAGGATAGAACGATTCTAGCAGGGCTTCTTGCACGCCAGCGCACGGTAACGGCAGGCTGTGCCGCAAATGGGACGTTTATTCGAAAGGTTCGAAGGGCTACGGTTTTGTCGCCGCGGACGCTGGCTTAACATTAGCCGGAGCCGGCGTTTTCCGCCCAGCGTTTAAATGATCAAAATTCAAAGCAGCGTTGAGCAGAAGCATGAACTCTCCCTGCGTCTCCTGCCGCCACATGGGATTTGTGGCGAACAAAACAACGTGTCCACGGCCCACCGGCACGTCGACGATAGCGGGCGTTTCTGCCAGCTCGGATCCGCCCGCAAGCATACCGCTGATCCACAACTCTTTTTCCGGGGCGAAGCGCAGCACGACACGCGGGTAAAGCGAAGGCGGCGGAAGAAATGAACTCAAATCCGCCCTCAACTCCGGGTTCACGTAGAGTTCCTGTTCGGCCTTGCTTCGGTGCACGGGAGGCTCGGGCGCGGTCCAAGGCCGGCCCTGCGGAATGTCCGGATCGGTCATCGAGCCACGACCGCTCGGACGCGAGCCTCCGCCTTCGGCACCAAAAAATCTGCCGAATCTCCCAGCCACGGAAACGCTAAAGACCGGCCCCTGATTGAAGTACACACCAACAGAATCGTCGTAACCATACGTGATGGGGCTGGCCTTGTCCTCGATGGTTGCGCGAGCAATCATCCCCCGCGCTTGCAGTTGATGTGTATCGGTGACCATCACCGTATCGGTGATTCCTAGGTCGATCGGCAGATGCGCGCTCGGTCCAATGGGAATGAAGAGACCTCCATCGTCGATGAATTTCTTGAGATGAGCGACGCCATCGAAGCCCAGTCCACCGCGGATGTCCGTAGCCTCGTCCACTCCGCCGAAGTTCGGTGTCGTGGATGTACTCTCCCAGGGAATCGGTCCGCCGGCTTCACTGCCGTCCGCCTGCGTACGCGCCGGTATGCCGTTAATAATTTGCTGGAGGCCAAAAAACGTCGGAGGAAACAAAATTACGTCGTACTTTTCGCGCAAGTTCGCCGTGTTGCGAACAGTGATGTCGGAAACATAGGCATAGGGCACATGAGTTTCTTCGAGCGCGAGCCGGAACCACCCTTCATTTTGCGTGTCCGTCCAGTTGTGCATCAGGGCGATGCGAGGCACGCCGACTGCATGGCGCGCCACATCCGGGACGGAATCCGCGCTGGTCACTCGCACGCCCAATTCGCGCGCCGCCGCGTTTAGCCGCAAGTCCAGATCGGCCGGATTGCCTTCGAGCGGAAGAATAAAAGTGCCGGGGACGAATTTCTGTCCCGCGGCCTCGAAGCCATCTTCCGCAGCAAAGAACTTCACGTCCTTCAGGCGAAAACGCAGGGTTGCGAGGTTGGGCTCTCCGGTGGCATTGATCACGTAAAACTTCAAGGCCGGCGATTTGCCTTTTTCTGCATGCGGCGGAATCACGCCCCCGCCATCGAACTTCGCGGCCGTGTCTACGGGCGTCATTGGAACTTTGAGGATCGCCGTGTCCGTGACGCGCACAGTCTTTACGTTTCGCAAAGGCCCGAGCGTCCAGCCCGTGTCGTCGTAAGGACGCGGGTCATTCGTCGAGTAGTACTGCGTATCGAGCAACATGTCCGCCATGCGGCTGTAAGGCTGATCCATGCGGATGATGTAGCTCCCGAGAGGAAGTTTCGTGATTTTTGCCTCCTCGGTCTTCTTGCCGCTTGGTTCTTCTTTGGACTTTTCCGATTTCTCCACCTTCTTCTTGTCAACGACCTTGCTTTCCGGCTTGGCCTCGGTCTTCTCTTCCGCCGCCTTCGCGGTAGGAGACGGAGTCTCCCTGGCTTCAAAATCCTGCTCAAGCTTTTGTACTTCGACGCCCTGTTTCTGCAGCAAATTCGCCAGCTGAGCGGCCAGCGCCGGACGCCTGCCGTCATTCACGATGGCCCAAGCCGCCGGGCCTTCTGTCGTTGCTTTCGTTACGGAGCGTTTGCTCTTCTCGTAGAAATCTTTCAGGAGTTCCTGTCCGTGCTGGGCGGTGTAGTCCAGCGAAAGGAGCACGCCGCTTTCCTCCATGTTGGTGTTGTTGCGCAACGACCACATCACTTTGGGCAGCGGCGGGTTCGGCCGGAACCATGTGCGGCTCGTGGAGCCGGGCGGCAATTCGGCTTCCTTCGTTTCGGGAGTGCTATTGCCGTAGGTTTCGTAGAAACGCCCGATCGAGTTGTGACCATTCGCCACATAAAACATATAGTTGGGCGCCCAGCCGTCATAAAAGCCGTGCGTCCACACGCCGACTACGCCCCGTTCGGTCATGCCTTGCACGTCGTTGTAAGCGAACTTCTGCCACTCGTTGATCACGATGGGGTCGAGCCATGCGTTATAGGGTCCCGTGCCTGTAGAAACGTAAAGATAAGGAATGGACTCGTGCAGATCGTGAAGAACCTGCGGGTGCCAGTAGAAAAAAGTCTGCATCATCATTTGCGAGAGCCTGAGAGCCATCGCGATGCCGTCGCGGTTGTTGTCGTGCTGAACGTAGTGTCCCCAGTACACGAGATCGGGCTGGGCCTTGTCGGGGTTGGCCTTCTTATAATTCCAGGAGTCCACCACGCGGTCATGACCGTCCACTTCCACGATCGGAGTGATCAGAAAGATAGCGTTCTTGCGAATGTTTTGAATGAATGGCGAATCTTCCACGGCCAGGCGGTAGGCCAGCTCCATCAGCATTTCCGGCGAGCCCGTTTCGGGGGAGTGAATCGAGCCGGACGTCCAATAAAACGGCTTGGCCATGGAAATAAGCTGCTTCGCGTCGGCGTCGGTGATTTTGCGGGGGTCGGCAAGCTTCGCGGTAATGTCGCGCAAATGGTCTAGCTGGGCAATGTTCGCTTCGTCGCTCACGGCAACGAGCAGAAAGTCTCGTCCTTCTTCCGATTTGCCCACGCGGTAGACCTTCACACGTGGGCTGGCTTTCGCAAGCTCGTCGTAGTACCGGTAAATGTCTTTCGAATACGTAAGAAAGCCCGGCGCGCCAACGATGTGGCCAAGAATCTTGTCCGGTGAGGGCACAGTCGCGGAAGCCGGCAGGTGATCGACAAGGTCGGTGAGGAAGAACGGCTCCGTCGTATACTCGTGTATCTTCTTCCCATACTCTTCATCGTTCGATGGAGTTGCTTGTGCGCCTGCGAAGGATGCCGAGAGGCTGCTGAAGAGGAGAGTTGCAATGACAGGCAACCAAGCTCTGCGCAGCAAATTGCAATCTGCCGAGACAGTTCCGCACAAATTTCCACGCCGAATTCTCATCATCGCCTCACTTTAGTATTTTTCCTGGCACCTGACCGGCCGCTGCATCATGTGACGGGCGGTTCGCAACAAACGTTTCAGCCGTTTCGCGCGGTAGCCGCAGCACAAGAGCCGGGGTAGCATAATGCTTCCTTGGCTTATAAGGAAGTTGGAGGGGCAATGACGAACGGGGCAGCGCTCCAAAAAACCGTGCTGATCACCGGGGCAACGGATGGATTGGGCAGAGCCGCAGCGCTATTGCTTGCGCAACGCGGCTATCGAGTATTCGCGGCGGGACGTTCTGCGGAAAAACGTGCTCAGCTCGACGCGTTGTCCCGGGAGAAAAATCTTTCATTGGAAACCTTGGAACTGGACGTCTGCGATGATGCTTCCGTCCAGCGTGCCGTTGCGAACGTCCTCGCGAAAACGGGCGCCATCGACGTCCTCTTCAACAATGCCGGCGTGAACTTCACGGCTGCCGTCGAAGACCTGCGCATGGAAGACTGGCGCCGTCAGTTCGAGACGAATTTCTTTGGCGTCTTGCGCGTCACCCAAGCCGTAGTGCCGCACATGCGCGAGCGAAGGCACGGTCGCATCCTCATGATGAGCTCCGTCTCCGGTTTCGTGACCGCGCCGACGCAAGGCGCTTACAGTAGCAGCAAATTCGCCCTCGAGGCCATGAGCAACGCGCTGCGCCTCGAGTTGTATCCATTCGGCGTGCATGTGGTTCTGATCGAGCCGGGCTACATTGTGACGGGGATACAACAAGCGGCGTTGGAACTCTTCAAACCCTACCTGGATAAAATGAATAACGGGCCTTACGCCCCTCTCTATGCGCGATTTTTCGAGAGCGTCACGGGGAGCCGCGCCGAATCGAAAACCACGCCGGAAGATTGCGCGCGCGTGATTCTGCAAGCGATCGAGGCGCCGAATCCGAGAATCCGTTACGGTGTCACGCAACTGGCAACGGTCGCAAAATGGTGCAAGCGGTTATTGTCAGACAAAGCGGTGGACGCTATTTTCCGGCGCAGATTCGGAATTGTCCGCCGCAGTTGACCCCCGGCGGGTGCGACAAACACAGAGCCGGCCATTCATGTTCTACGGATTCGAAATCTGGAAGGAAAGGCTGTTCTCTCGCAACTCCTGCCACTTTTTGGACCAGGCCTCATGGACGGGGCTCTCGGAATAGTCGGCGGCAGCTTCGGCGCTCGTGAATTCGATTGCGTACACCCCGCTGAAGTCCTTGATTTGGTTGCGTTCTGTCTTAAGCCACACATTTTTGATACCCGGAATTTTCGCGGCCATCTCCTTTATCCCGTTAATGGCATTGTCGCGGTCATTATTTGAAGTGGCGTCTTTGAACTTGTAAATCACGACATGCAGAACGGTTTTCGGCTGTCCGAATCGGTTCTGCACAGCGGCGCTCCGGGCATGCAGTGAACCGGCTGCGATCCCCGCGATAAACAAAACCGTCCCCAAAGCGATTTGCGCCATGCGTCTCTCGGTTGATGTCACGTTATCCTCCCGTCGTTGGTACTCAGCCAGTCTATGAAATGCGCGAGGGCGAGGCAACTTGCTGCAAGAGTCGTTAGCGCGTCCTCATTCCAAACTGTTTGACGGACCTGTGGGCCGACCGTTACGCTGCCAAAGCGCGTTTATCGAGGATGCGATGGACGAATCTCCAGACAGCTTATCGGCCGCACAGATGCATCCCGGAAAGTTGCCGCCGCTCCCGCAGCTTTGGGTTGGCTATCTCCTGGGTTTTGCCACAATCGTTGCGGAAGTCGTAGCCGCCACACTTCACCCGGAGATGGCCAAGGCCGAATTTCCAATTCCTCCCTTGTATTTGTTTCTCGTGATGTTCGTCGGCGGCGTATATTGGCTCGTATGCGTTTATCGCTATCACGTGGTGATGCAGCACGTGCCCGGTTGGAAGCACCCGATTTCGCCAGCGCGGGCCGTTGGCTTCCATTTCATTCCAATCTACAACCTCTATTGGGTTTTCAAGTGGCCGCAAGAGATTGCCCGGTTCGTGAACTGGAAATTCGCTCGGCCGTTGATGAAGCCCCAAATGGTTGGCCTCATGGTTTTTGCCGCCTTCGTTCTACGTTTCGTCTTTGACCCGGGTCTGGGACTGATTCTGCTTTTTCTGGCCGCCTCTTACGTCTCTGGATGTCTTCGCAGGGCTCTGGCATTGCCACCGGCGCACACGGGGAGCGCGCCCCGTTTGCCGGAATGAATTTTCACAAGGAGCTAGGAATGCCGCAAAAGAAACACTGGATGATGCTGTACTGCACGCTCATGCTTCATGCCCCTTTTGCATTCCCGCAAGGCCAGGAGGATACCAAGCAACAATCACGCCAAATCTTCAAGCAGCTCATCGAAATCAACACCACGGATTCCGTTGGTAATGTGACGACCGCCGCGGAGGCAATGGCCAAGCGCTTGCGCGAAGCCGGCTTCCCTGAGGAAGACGTCATCGTTGCCGGCCCCAATGAGCGCAAGAAAAATCTCGTCGCGCGCCTGCACGGAACCCGGCAGCGGAAACCAATTCTGTTTCTCGCCCACTTGGACGTCGTGGAAGCCCGCCGGGAAGACTGGACCACCGATCCATTCCAATTTGTCGAGAAGGACGGCTATTTTTTCGGGCGCGGCACCGTGGACATCAAAGACGGCGCCGCCATCCTGATCGAGAATTTCATTCGCATGAAAAAATTGGGTCGATCGCCCAACCGCGATCTCATCCTCGCGCTCACCGCGGACGAAGAAGGCGGCAACTTCAACGGCGTCGAGTGGCTCCTCAAACATCACCGGGACTGGATAGACGCGGAATTCTGCGTGAATCTCGATGGCGGAGATTTTATGAGCGTCAAAGGAAAGAAGATCTATGGCGCGGTGCAAGCGAGCGAAAAGGTATACATCGATTTTCAGTTTGAAGTAAAAAATCCCGGTGGCCATAGCTCCCGGCCAACGCGCGACAATGCCATCTACCGTCTGGCCGAGGGGCTGACCAGGCTCGCTAACTACAATTTTCCACCGGAGCTGAATGAAATCACGCGCTCCATGCTCGAAAAGAGCGCGGCCATTGAGGGCGGTCCGCTTGCATCAGAAATGAAAGAGGCGGCAAGGATTCCGCCGGATAGTGCAGCCGTCGCGCGACTCTCGGAAAATCCTTTCTACAACGCAATTCTTCGCACCACTTGCGTGGCCACCATACTTTCCGGCGGGCATGCTCCGAACGCCTTGCCGCAAACCGCGCGCGCTAACGTCAATTGCCGTATCTTACCGGGCGAAGATCCCAACAAGATAAAGGAAACTCTAATTAAGGTCGTGGAAGATCCCCAGATCAAGGTGAGCTTCGTCGAGCAGCGCGACGCCGACGGCAATCTTATCCTGCCGGAGCGTGTGCCTCCGTCTCCCCTGCGGCCGGATCTGATGAATGCTGTCGAAACCGCGGCCAGCAGCGTTTGGGGCCCGCTTCCTATCATGCCGGTGATGGACACGGGAGCCTCCGACGGGCGCTTCTTGCGCATGGGCGGGATTCCGACCTACGGAGTGGCCGGCGTTTTCCTGGATATCGACAACCGCAGGGCGCACGGCCAGGACGAGCGCGTCCGCGTCCAGGATTTTTACGACGGCGTGGAGTTTAATTACAAACTCATGCAGACTCTCGCGCCGGTGCAGTAGTTCAGCCCTCACAAATAAGAACGGCCCGGTGAAGAAGTCTTCACCGGGCCAGATTCTTTAACTTTCAAAATTACTGGTTGGGTTTTTGGGGTACCTCGCCGGGCTTCGCATCACCCTGCGTGGTAGCGCTGGCAGCGATCGGCTTTCCTGCCTCGCTGCCGAAACGCGTCAGGTAAGGCATGAACGGTGTTAGTTCGAACGGCATCTTTTCGCGCTCGGCGATGGTGCCTACCGGCTTGCTCTTGATCAATTCCAGCTTGTCGTTCCAGGGATCCAGTTTCACGCGTCCGCCAATCGGCAGCGCCGCAATCATCTGAGGGTTTTGCTTCGGATCCGGCGCCGCGGCTTTGACGTCGGCAAACGTCGGCACGCGGTCTCCCAAGTGCGCGCTGATCAGATTCGGGATCTCCTTCTGACGGGCCTGCATGGCTTGGAAGAAAAGCGAAGCATTCGCCAGTTGCCAGCTTTTTGCCACTTGCGGGTTCTTAAGGGCATTAGCTAGCAACTCCGCCGCCTTTTTGTTGGCTGCATCTTCCTCCGCGGGCGTGCGCGCGAAACCAAAGTGGCGGAACGTCTCCTTGTCATCGACCAGCAACTGATCGAAGAAGGCGAAGTTGGAGTCCATTCGGTGGCCAAGAATGACGTGGCCCATCTCATGCGCGATAATTGTCGCGAGGCTCGCTTCGTCCGGCAGCACGTCAACCAGTCCGCGGCTCAGCACGATGGTGTGGCCCAGTGTGAACGACTCCAGCGTTGAAGTCATCAACACACGGCAGCGCACATCCGGCTCGATATCCAGGTTATTGGTGACTTCGAGGTTGTTCACCACAGTTTCGAGAACTTTGTCGACTTCACCTGGAGGTGCCAGCAGTCCGATGCGTTCCAGACGGTCTGCGACGTTCTGTTCCGCTTGGCGGTCCCAAGAACGCTGCGCCTGCACCGGCGTCAGATCGTTCGCATTCTTCGTATCGTCCTGCACCGGAGTTTCGACCAGAAGCTTGCTGAGCTCCTGCTCCTGCTGCGCGTGGCCGAGGTTGTATCCCCACAGCCGCGTCTGCGCCTTGAAATCCAGCTTCTTGCTCATTGCATAGTGCAGATCTTTTTCTTCGCTGTACACAAACGACGGCATCCACAGGCCGGGCTGCACGTTGGTGCGCCAGCTGTCAAAGTGGAAATACCAGCTCGAGTGCCCTCCGCCGCTGTACGCGCCGTTGAATCGCACGACGTTGTAATCCTGATCCTCGACCCAAATGCGCCCGAGGAACCGGCCCTTGCCGGATTTTTCCTGCGGCGTAACGTCGAACACCAGGCAGCGCACTTCTCCGAGAAATTCGCGCCGCACATAGTCAAACTTGTAGTGCTGTTTGTCGAAGCCGTTCGTGTCCAGGAAAATCATTTGAAGGAAGCCGTCCGGAAGGAACTGCATCGCGAACGAAAAGAAATTTCCTATCGACCCGATGATTTTCTTTCCCTTGCCGCTCGCGTCGCTCAAGGGCACCAGCGCGACGCCCTTCGAGAAATCGGCACGTCCCAGAAAATATTTATCGCCCGCCGGAACGTAACCAAGCTCCTTGTCGGGCTTCAGGTTTTGAATGTAGGTCTCCACCAGCGGCGAATACTGCCGAATCTGCTGGTTTAGACGATTTTCGTTCGTGACGACCCGGTCGATCACCTGGTCCATCGTCCGCGCCTGTTGCGGTTCTGGCGCCGCAGCGCTGGCGATGGCCCCGGACCCACCCAAGACGAATCCGAGGACAACTGTACCTAGCTTACGCATTTCTCTCTCCCCTCAGTAGGCCATGCGGAACTCAATCCGCACGCGCGCCGGAAAATCGACCGGCTGGCCTTCGCGTTTTGCTGGTTTGAACTTGATCTGTTGAGCGGCCCGGACCGCGGACTCATCGAGGCCGTGGCCCAATCCACTGACGACGCGATTTATCTGCATGGTGCCGTTCGAGAGGAACACCACGTCGATAACCACGTCTCCTTCTAACTTAAGACTACGCCCTTCCGCTGTGTATTGAGGCTTCGGTTTGTCCAGGATGTTAACAGGAGTGTCTATCGGTCCTTCTGCTGCCGCTTTTTTCTTCGGTGCGTCGGCTACCGTTTGGTCTCCAAAGCCCGAAGACTGCACTTTTCCTTGGTTGCCGCCGCTCGGCGGAGGGTTTGCGGTACCATTCCCAAAACCAGTGCTCGCCACAGTACCGCGGATTCCCTTGTCGCCGCCGGTGCCGTTTCCATAGCCGGGCCCGCCCGGTAGTGCAACTGATCCCAGCCGGTTCACGGTTGTCGCATGCTTGGGATCGCCTTTGCCCGGGATTCCATTGGGATCGCCAAATCCACCCGTTTGCACTTTTTCAATCGGCGCTTTCACGGTCGCCGGCGCGGCACTCCCCGAACCAATATTATTCAGCTTCACTTCTTCTCTGGGGCGTTTAGGCTGATTTGTCGCCGTGTCGATCTTCGCCGCTTCGAGATGCGCTTGCATCTCCGGCGCCAGGGCTTCTACTTTTTGCACTTTCGGCAGCACGGCCTTCGGTATTTCAAAAATGTGAGGCTTCTTTGGATCCAGCTTCACAGGTTCCACCACTTCCGGTTTCGGTGGTGGGGGTGTTTTCGCTTTCACCACTTTTGGAGGCGGCGGTGGGGGCGGTGCCACGGGAATCATCGTTTCCGGCTGCGCTATTTGGACCATTTGATAGTGCAGCGCTGTTCGGAGTTGCTCGGGATAAATCAGCGGAATCAGCACACAAAAAATCAACAAGGCAAGTTGGAACCCGGCGCTGATGCCCATTCGGTCCCACCGGGGCTTAGAATCCGGCAGTAAGGCGAGGCGAGCGCCTATCGGCCTGTTCCCGATGGCCGTCTTCCACGCGTCCGCATTCGGCAAGCGCCGCCTATCAGCGTCCAAACCGACGCCCAACCGGGTCGTACTCTTTGGTGGATCTGCAATCATGGTTATCATCCGCGTGCCGCCTCAGGAATTTTATATCTGGGGAACCTCGGACTTCTAGGAAGGCCAAACGTTCCCAAATTCGTCAGTTTTTTCGAACGTGCGCTTTTCCAGTACTAGGTTACTGACGGGGCTGAGGGCGTCCGAATAGGACTTTCGTACTAGCGTCGCGAAGTCGCTAATGGTTCCGCGAACGCAAGGTTCGCACCCAATCTGCTAACCCAGCGAGGCGGTCCTTGTTGCGGGGTGGGATGCGCAACCCGTATAGGATACCGCAATCCAGCCCCTTGGGGTCGGTACTTTTTTGCAAAGGCCCTCCCATGCTGGATTAAGCTCTTAGGATGCCGGAGATACTTTTGGCGTTGGATGGTCTGCGATACTGTAAACACCTGAATCGTCCATGAAGGAAGATGCCCCAGACCGATCGCGAAGCAGCAAGTCCGCAGGCCGTCCCCTGCTCGCTCAAATAGTGGCGGCGTCATCGGGCAAGATCGCGTGGCTCTATGCACAATCGAAGGCCGGGCGCTGGGGCCTGTCGCGGGACAGCTTCACAATTTCGCTGAAGCGCAGCGCGGAGAAACGGCTTTCCAGCGGAAGCCTGGCGCCGGATAAACTCGAGGAATACTTGTCCTCCCTGCATCTCGAGGATTTGGCCCTGGCCACCGCTTGCCTTGAAAACTGCGAAGCGGCGTGGGAGCATTTCGTCAGCGCCTATCGCGGTTATTTGCGCTCCGCAGCCGCGGCGGTTCTCCGGTGCAGCTCGGATTCCCCGGCGGCATGCGAACTCGCCGATTCCCTGTTTGCCGAGCTCTACGGGCTGACCGACGGCGCCCGCCGCGAGCGTTCTCTTTTCCGCTATTTTCATGGCCGCAGCTCGCTGAAAACCTGGCTCCGCGCCGTCCTTGCCCAGCGCCACATCGATGCTATCCGCGCGGGGCGGCGTTTTGAATCCCTCGAGGACGACGAGTCGAATCGCCACGCTCCTCAGAATCCACCGCGCGTCTCCATGCCGACCGACGATCCTCATCGCGAGCGATACGTCACGCTTTTCGTCCGCGCGTTGCAGGCGGCTCTCGCCGCCCTCGATCCCCGCGATGAACAGCGCTTGCGCCTGTATTACGCGAAGGAGCAAACCCTCGCCGAAATCGGCAAGGAACTCGGCGAGCATGAGTCCAGCGTCTCGCGGAATCTGGATCGGATTCGTCTCGCGCTGCGGCGGACGGTCGAAGAAACCCTTCGCAATGGCTGCCCCGCTGCCAACGGCACCGCCGCCGAAGTCGGACTCAGCGACGCGCAGATCTCTTTGTGTTTTGAATATGCCTCCGCGGACGCTTCCTTCGATCTCGAAAATCTTCTCCAGCGCCGAATCCGTCAGAGCCCCTCGGCCGGGAGGCCTGACCCATGAAGCTCAAGCGCTTGAAGCCCGGCCCAATAGATGCATGCAAGAACCCCGCCAATCCTCGTTCTAAGAAAGGAGGAAGACATGGCGCATGACGACCGCGATCGAACCTTTGAAAAAGCGCTCGCCCGCCAGCTGCGCTCCTCTGCGTCTTCCGGCATGAACGCGAAGGAATTTGACGCGGCACCGGCCGGGTCTTGCCCCGATCCCGAGACGCTGGCCGCGTATCACGATGGGTCGCTCTCATCCGAGGAAAGGAATTTATGGAAGCAGCATGTCGTGAGCTGTGAGAACTGCCAGCTTGTGCTAGCGCATCTTGAAACGCCTCTCGAAATTCCGGTCCATCAGGAAACTTCCGATAACCTGTCCGCCGTCGACGCGCCAGTTGCTGTCAGCAAAGTCCGCGCCCTTGATGCTCCGCACGCCATCCGCCAGAAGCGCCCACCGAGTATGCGTTGGCTCTGGCTTGTTCCCGCGGGCGCAATCGCCGCCGGCCTGATCGCTTTTGTTTCTTTGCGAGAACCGAAGCCCTCGCCTGTGGCGTCTGGATCGCCCATAGAGGTTGCGGAAAATCGGCAGCCGTCGGCTCCCGTTTCTTCCACGCAAGCCGCACCCGCCGTTCCCAGCGAGCGCAAAGAGAAGGATCAGCGCGCCGATCAACCTGCTGGAGGAGTCGCCGGCGCCGTCTCGTCTGACCGTGATGCCGCCGGCAACGAGTTACGCAAGCAAGCTCAATCGGCACTACAAGCTCCGTATGCCGATGCCGCGAAGACCGCTTCCGGACCTGCCTTAAGCAGGCAAAAGCAAGAACAACAACAGCAAGCCTCGCGAATTGCCACGGCTGCGGGAGCAGCCCTCGATCAAAAAAAGTTCGACGCGCAGGCTGCTCCCAAACTCCCGGAGAACGGAAGGCTGGCAGCCCCGCCACCAGCTCCGCCGCCTCTAGCTTCGCAACCCAGCTTTATCGACGGCGGAACTGTCGCGGGTCCCCTTGCAGAAAAAGCACGGCCGCCCGCACCCGCATCGAATGCCACAACGCCGAAATCGACGGTAGCAAACGCGGATTCAATTTCGGCGGCTGCAGAGTCCTTCGAAGTTTCCGCTGAACCCCAATCCCGCGCTCAAGCCAAGGCTATTCTGCGCGCCGCCGCGCTGCAAAACCCTCACGTTTTTGTGGCCCCGGATGGAAAGCACCTCTGGCGCGTGGGCCCGTCCGGCTCGCTCGAATATTCGTCGGACAAAGGCCTCAAGTGGACGCTGCAAACCAGCGGCGTCTATACGGATTTGTTGGCCGGATCCGCTCCATCCGCAAAAATCTGCTGGGTCGTCGGCAACTCCGGCACCGTCCTGCGCACCACGGATGGCGGCGCGCATTGGACCAAGCTGGACTCGCCGGTCTCAAATGATCTCATTGGCGTTCGCGCCGCCGACGCCATGCATGCGTGGATCTGGTTTGTGGCGGACCAGCAAACCGGTCTCATCAAGACGTACCAAACCTCGGATGGCGGATCGACCTGGTTTTCGGTTCCCAGCGAGTAGTGCAGGTCAGGCATTCGCACGCACCTCTTGCAAGGAATTCTCCTTCCGCCGTTCTAAGCTTGAAGCGAAATCTTGGATGAGGTGAACACAATGGAAAACCACGGATCAAAACGGCAGAGCCGCTTGCCCTGGATTCTCTCGGCCACGGTAGCCCTTATCGCCGGTGCTGCTTTCTTCAATCCTGCTTGCCGCAGACAGCACGTCTTTGCCGCGCAGGAGAAGGAAGCCCCCCGCGCCACCGCCCCGGATCAGTCCACCAGCCTGAACGATCAGAGCGATCTCAACGTTACCGTCTACAATTCGAACATCGCTCTCGTTCGCGACGTCCGCAATCTCACTTTGCCCGACGGCATTTTCCGCCTAAAATTTATGGACATCGCCGCTACTGTCAATCCCGCCACGGTCCATTTCCGCTCGCTCACCGACCCAGATAAGCTCGGCGTCATCGAGCAGAACTACGAATACGATCTCCTCGAGCCCGCCAAGCTGCTTCACAAATATGTCGGCAAAGAGGTTACGCTGGTCCGCTCCTACATGGACAACGGTACGACCAAGCGCGAAGAGATCAAGGCGACCTTGCTCTCGGACAATAACGGCCCTGTCTGGAGGATTGGCAACGATATCGTTACCGGCGGGTATGCGGAGAGCTATCGCTTCCCCGAAGTTCCGGCGAATCTATATGAACGGCCTACGCTCCTCATGTCCCTCGAAAATTCCGGACCGCGCAAGCAGCAAATCGAAACCTCTTACCTCGCCACCAGCTTGTCTTGGAATTCGGATTATGTTTTGACCGTAGCCCGTGACGACAAAGCTGCCGACCTTGACGGCTGGGTCACCCTTGTCAACAACAGCGGCACGGCCTTCCACAACGCCCGCCTCCAGCTCGTCGCCGGCGATCTCAATCGACTTCCGGCAGCGGTGGCTGGCCGCGCCGACATGGCCATGGAAGCGCTGAGATCCAAAGCCGCCGCCCCTCAGTTCCAGCAGGAGAATTTCAGCGAATATCACCTCTACACGCTTGGTCGCCGCACTTCCGTCGAAGACAAGGAAACCAAGCAGATCAGTCTTCTTGCAGGCACGGGCGTCCCCGTCCAAAAAATCTTCGTGGTCAACGGACAAAACTACTACTACCACAATCGCCAGAACCCCGGCTCTCCTATCAAGGACGCCGTCATGGTCTACTACAAGTTCAAGAATGATGAGAAGGCTGGCCTCGGCATTCCCATTCCTGCGGGCAACGTCCGCGTCTATCAGAAGGACTCCAAGGGCGGCATACTCTTCGTCGGCGAAGATCGCATCGATCACACGCCCAAGGACGAGAACATTTCTGTCCACATCGGCAACGCCTTCGACGTTGTTTCCGAACGCAAACAGACCGACTTTAAGAGCATCGCTTCAAACGTTTGGGAAATGGAATTTGAAATTACGCTGCGCAACCACAAAGACGTACCGATCACTGTTCAGGTCAACGAACCCATCGGAGGCGATTGGGAAATGTTGAATTCAAGCTACAAATACACAAAAACCAGTGCCTGGGCCGCCCAATTCAATGTCCCGGTGGACAAAAATGGCACTTCCGTCTTGCGCTACCGCATCCGCGCCCATTGGTGATTGTTCGAATCTTTCTTGTAGGGGCGCTGCATGCTGCGCCCCTGCTGTGCATTCCATGAACCTCTTGTGCTGAAGTCTTGGTCGCCGGAATTCCCGTTCCCTTACTCGGCCTCCGCAACAAAAATCATCTCTGGCGAGGTGTCCACAAGCCGCGACCGATCGAAATCCCCATACACGGCGCTGACCCGAAATCCGCACCTCGCCAACAAATGTTCCACCTCGTACCTGAAAAAATACCTAAGCGTCCAAGCAAATACCAGCCGCTCTTCTTTCCCTCGTGCATCCGTCACGTAAAAAATCATCTCCACATCATTGCGTTGCTGAGCTCTGTGAAATGCCGTTACACGCTCCGTGATTTTCACATGCCGCCCGTCGGGCATATCGTATTCGGTGACGGGGCCTTCTTCCCGATATGCGGGGTCGTGCATCCTCTCCGCGTCCGTTTGAAAAACATCAAGGATTAGCCGCCCGCTCCGTTTTCCAAATCGCCGGCCGGCTGCCTGAAGGTGTCTGCGCACGGACTCGAGACAAGAAATCTGGGCGTCAATCTCAAGAAGATGTTGCATGGGGCGAAAAGGAATAATGACCACGCGGAACTTTTCTCCGAGATCGAACCGCGTCATATCGCCTTGAACCAGATGCACGCGCTCGCGCGCCTCCGTCCGCAACGCGGCTCGCTTCTGGGTGCAGCGCTCCAGCATACGCTCGGAAATATCAAGCCCCGTAACCCGGTGCCCCGCCTCCGCCAGCGCCAGCGTAATGCGCCCAGTCCCGCATCCCAGTTCGAGAACGGGATCGCCATGTTCATGCACCGCATCGCGGTAAAACGCAACATCCTGCGTTCGCCCGCGCACAATCGGCGACTCGTCGTAGTAATCCGCAATAAATCCGTCGTAAAGCGCTGAACTCACGAGCTATTTCCCCGCAAAATTGGACGGCCCACTACTCACTAACCACCGCATCCGCCTCGATCTCCACCAGCATCTCCGGCGAAATCAGCTTGCTAACTTCCACCATGCTCGTCGCCGGTCGTATCGCACCGAAAAACTCGCCGTGCGCCCTCCCGATCAGTTCCCACTGGGCAATGTTCGTCACGAAAATCCGAGTCCGTACCACATCCTTCAATCCCGCTCCCGCCTTCGCCAGTGCCGCCTCGATGTTGCGAATCGTCTGCTGGGTTTGCGCGTACGCGTCTCCCACTCCCACAATCTTTCCGTCCGGCCCGGTCGCCGTTGTTCCCGAAACCGCTATCAGGTTCCCAATCCGCACCGCCCTCGAGTAGCCCACAATCGGCTCCCAAGGCGTTCCGCTCGAAATATTCTCCCGTGCCAAATGCGTCTCCTTCGCCTCACCTTTCTGTGTCATCGAGAGGCTGCATGCTAAACTGAACGAATTATGGCACAGGGCAAGCTCGCTATCCTCGCCGGACTGTGCGCGAGACGATCTCATGCTATGTAACAACATCCTCGAAGCCGTTGGCCGCACGCCGCTCGTGCGCCTCAATCGCATCAATCAAGGCCTCAAGCCGCAGATCTACGTCAAGGCCGACTACACCAATCCCGGCGGCTCGGTAAAAGACCGCATTGGCATCACCATGATTGACGACGCCGAAAAGCGCGGCCTGCTCAAACCCGGCGGCACCATCATCGAAGGCACGAGCGGCAACACCGGCATGGGGCTTGCTCTCGTTGCCGCCGTCCGCGGCTACAAGATGGTCTTTACCATCACGGACAAGCAATCCAAGGAAAAAGTCGATCTCCTGAAAGCCCTTGGCGCGGAAGTCATCGTCTGCCCCACCGCCGTCGAGCCCGAAGATCCCCGAAGCTACTATTCCGTCGCGAAAAAGCTCGCGCGCGAAATTCCCAATTCCTTTTATCCCAATCAGTATGACAATCCTATGAATCCCGAGGCTCATTACCTCTCGACCGGCCCGGAAATCTGGGAAGATAGCCAGGGCAAGATTACTCATTTCGTCTGCGGTATGGGCACTGGCGGCACTGTCAGTGGTGTAGGAAAATATCTCAAGGAAAAGAATCCCGCCGTCAAGATTATCGGCGTTGATCCCTTCGGCTCGCTCTATTACGATTTCTTCAAGCGCGGCGAAACCATCAAGCCCAAGACTTACGTCGTCGAAGGTATCGGCGAAGATTTTTTTCCAACCACCATGAATCTCAAGATTCTCGACGACGTGATTCAGGTCAACGACGAAGAGTGTTTCGTCGTCGCGCGCCGCCTCGTCAAGCTCGAAGGCATTTTCACCGGCGGCTCCGGCGGCGGTTGCATCTCCGCCACGCTCGCCCTGGCCAAAGATCTCGGTCCAGAAGCCTTCGTTGTTGCTTTTTTGCCGGACACCGGCATGCGCTATCTGAGCAAGGTCTATAACGACGAGTGGATGCGCGAGCGCGGCTACGTCGAGGCCGCTGTCCGCATCACTGCTGCCGAAGTCGTCAACGCCAAACATCAGGCCGGCAAGGTCCGCGAGCTTGTCATCGCTCGTCCTTACCAGACGGTCTTCCACGCCCTAAAAACCATGCAGGAACAGGACATCTCGCAAATTCCCGTCTTCGAAGAGAACACTCCCATCGGCACTATCTACGAAGATCAGATCCTCACCATGGCGCTGCAAGGCAAGGACCTGCGCAAACTCGTCGTTCGCGAGGTCATGAGCAAGCCGCTCCCACGCATTCCCGGCACCTCGCCCGTCGAGCGCGTCACCTACATTCTGAGTCACGAAAATCCGGCCGTCTTCGTCGAAATGGACGGCTCAAAATTCGAAATCCTCACCAAGTACGATTTGATGAGCACTGTCGCCAGCCTCATGGAACAGAAGCGTTAGGTGTCGGCGCGACGCAATCCAAAAGAGTAAGGCGGAATACTGTTGAAGATTCTTGACTTCAATGAGCGGCTGAAACACTCGATCCTCATGGCGGATGGGGCGATGGGCTCGATGCTGCACGAGGCTGTCGGCACGCAGCGCTGTTTCGATGAGCTCAACGCTACCGAGCCCGAAGCCGTATTCCGCGTGCATCTGGCTTACATCGAAGCCGGCGCGCAAATTATCGAGACCAATACCTTTGGCGCGAACCGCTTCAAGCTCGCCCCGCTCGGCCTTGCTGACGCAGTTCAGCGCCTCAACAGCCGCGGAGTCAAGATCGCTCGCGAAGCCCGCGAATCCGCTCCCCGCGAAGTCCTCATCGCAGGTTCCATCGGCCCTCTCGGCCTCGGCGTGCAATCCCGTCATCCTTCGCCCGACGAAATTCAGGATGTCTTTTACGAGCAGGCGCTCGCTCTCGAAGAGCGCGGCGTCGATTTTTACATCCTCGAAACTTTTTCCTACATCGAAGAAATTCTTCTTGCCGTTGATGCCATCCGCTCTTTTTCCGGGTTGCCCATTGTTGCTCAGCTCACCTACTCCGAAGAAGGCACTACCTTCGGCGACCTCCGCCCCGCCGATGCCGCCGCTCAACTCAAGGATAAAAACGTTCAGGTCATCGGCGCGAACTGCACCCTCGGCCCGCAGGCTTTGCTCAGCATTTTGCGAGAGCTCACTGAAATCAACGAACTGCGCGTCAGCGGAATGCCCAACGCCGGCCTCCCCAAGCGCGAAGGCGACCGCATCGTCTATCCCAAATCTTCACCGGAATATTTTGCTCACTTCGCGCGAGAAGCCGCCGCTCTCGGCGTCCGCATTCTTGGCGGCTGCTGCGGCACCACGCCCGCGCACATTCGCGCCATGGCCGAAGCCGTCAAAACTTTGCGTCCGTCAAAGTCCACCTCGGCGCATCACTCCGTCGAAG
>JBGPLB010000020.1:0-36298 GCA_041486245.1 Candidatus Acidiferrum sp. | reverse complement strand
ATTTTGCCATCTGGCAAAAGTTCGCGGGCAAGGCTCTTGCGCAGCACAAGCAATTCCACAGATTCGCCCATCGGCACTTCGCCGTAGTGCAACGTCACGTTTTCTTTGCCCCACGGCATTTCCAGCCTTGCATCCACGACGTCGAGCGAAATCTCCTCAGACAATTTCTGAAATCCTTCTTCATTCAACTCGATGCCGTTCATGTTGAACCGCACGAGGAATTCGTCCAACTCCTCCGCCGATGCCCCTTCCATCGCCGTTAGAAATTGATAGACGCAAAAGTGAGATTTCTGTCCGGCAAGCTTGCGCTTCGCGAGTTTCGCGCAACCAGACAGACGGTCTGAGAGGTTCAGCGCTTTGGAAATCATGATCTTCGAGTCCCCGTCCGTCCAATACGTGGGGGCCGACCCTTGAAACGCAACACCCACACCGAGCTCGAGCGTGGGGAGATCACTCGTCGCGGCGCGGTCGTTATAGGAATTGCAAACCGCGAGGATCTGGCGCGACAGAATACAGGCCTTCGCTACTGCCCGGGCATACGTGCGGGTTGACTCAGTTTCGAAAATTGCCAGGATCACTGCATCGCCCTCGATGAATACTTTCTTTGCGCCAAAGCGATCCAGGAGCTTCTTAACCGGCTCGTGCAAGTTCAAGCTGAAGTGCGACGCCGGGCTCAACCCTCGCGCCAGAAGGTCTTGTGTCATTCTTGTTGAGCCGCGCACATCGGCCTTGATGATCACGTGAGAGACAACTTGATCCTCTCGAGTCTTGGCTTCTTCCTGCAAGACGCACTCGTATAGCCGGTTGTTCAGGCGGGAAAGTTCACGCGCCTGCTCCGTGGTCACCAGATGAATGCGTTCCATGCATGTAGTCAAGTGCTCCGCGTCGCGAAGATCCCGGCGCAATCTCAAGAAGTCCGTCGCAAAACGCAGCACCAATCCTTGTATTTCCTCTCTCGAATAACGATGGATTTTTCGCGAGAGTTCCTCTATGGGTTTCAGCGACAACTGTTTAGCAGGAACATGTTTCAGCACCTGCTCAACTTGCTTCATCTCGTCTTTGGAGACCAGCGCTTTGCGAAGCTGTTGCAGGTGGACGGGCGGACAATACTCCTTGGCGATCGGGCGGATTTCATAACTCGCCAGCACATGGTACAGAACATCCTGCTGCTCAAGGCGATCAACAAGTTGCGCGAGCAGGGCCGCCCTCTCGCCAGCTTCGGTACTTGAGGCCGACGCGTCAAACAACCGCTTGGCGTTTTCCGGATCATTCAGGTAGTCACCGAGCCGGCCCTTGTAGTCCTTGTTGAAAAAGTCGAGCTTCTGTTTCGCCGCATCAATCTCTGGCCCCATCTCCTCGAGCTTCACTTCCTGATGCTTTAAACGCATCTCCACGTCGCTCAGCGAGGCCTTCAAATTCGACGGATCGGTGGAATTCAGAAATTTGTTCAGGAAGCTTTCTCCGCGTTCCAGGCGCTTGCGCGTGCTCTCCCGTTGTTCTTCAAGGCTGGCAATTTCGGACCTCATTGCTGCTGCTTGTTCGAGCAGGGCGTTATGCGCCTGGTTGGCTTCGGTGAATGCGGGATCCTGACCGACCGTGAGTCCCGCCTCGCAGAGAAATTCCTGGAAGAGTGCATCCATAGCTTCGAAACGGTCCGGGTCTCGCGCGTAATTTCCCAGCAGAATGTAATGCTCCAAAAAGTAAACGTCGTCCTTTCCACCGTCGAGAAAGATCAGCCGATTCTTGAGGAGCTCGTAGAGTGGCGTAAAATCCTCGCCGAAGAGCGCCCGGCGCGTCTTGGCAATTACGTTCTCCTCGATGTCGACGAGCATCTGCGCAACTTGCTGTCCGACGCCGCGAATTATTTTCCGTCTGGCAGATTGCAACTCGGACAGCCGTGCTTTAATCACATGCGCCTGCTGGCTGCGCTCAAAATACTCGCCCCGCTGCCGAACCCATTCCTTCCCTTCCAGGATCAGGTTGGCGAATTGATTGGTGAGTTCCTGGGTTAGGAATTTCAGAAGGGCGAGACGAAAAACAAGGTCAATCTCGACATTTTTGTAATACTTCGCTTGTGTGAGGGCGCTTTGCAGGAGATCCGTCAACAGCTTGCGAAACGCGGTATTGTCTAAACTTTTGACGGTTCGTAGTTCGATGCCGGAAAAATACGTGGCGCTGGTGGTCTGCCGAATCAGGTCAAACAAATAGTCGCGCGCCGCCTGGACAAACTTCGGGCTAAGAAACACATCGTGGTGGATATTGTCCACCCCGATGGACAGCGATCCCATGGGGATCGTGACGTTGTAGCTCTTAAGTTCGATCCGGGCCGCCTCTGCAACGCCAAGTGTGAGAATCTCGTCCGCCATGCACACTCCACCAGAAGGGGCTTCAACCAACCTAGCAGCGCTCGCGTGGCCCTGCAACAGAACTGGGCGGTTTGGTAACGAGATGGTAAGGACCGGGCCGTAAGATTAGACAAACAGAGGGGTTACGAGAGGAGATTGTCTGCCCGAATTACGTGACGCGGATGCGCCGGGCGTCCCCGCCTTGGTGTTCAAGTCGAATACACACTTGAGGCCACGGCGACTGCAGTGGAAAACGCTCCGACCATTCCAGAATTACGACCGCTGGCTTGGCGAAGATGTCTTCTAAACCAAGCGTCTCGAAATCGTGAAAGCTTTCGATGCGATACAAATCGGCGTGGTAAACCTTGGCGGGCTTTCCGTAAACATGAACGAGCGTGAACGTCGGACTCGTGACTTCCTCTTCGCGCGCCGCTCCCAAGCCTGCGACGATGCCCTTGGTCAAGGTTGTCTTCCCGCTCCCCAGTTCGCCCGTCAACAAGACAAGAACCGGGGCCGCAAGTCGCTTCGCAAATTCCCGTCCCCAGTTCGCCGTCTCTGCCGCGGAGTGCGTGATGATCTCCTCAGCCACCGAACTGAATCTCCCGCAGCAAGTATTCACGAGCACCCGGAATGCCCTTCGCTATTTCTTCAGCGAGAATTCCTGAGGGTTCCACTTCCCACGCCAAGATGTTCGATGAAACTCCGTGTAAGAACACTCCCAGTGCGAGCACGCGGAGCCAGTCCTCCGTTCCAAATTGAGCTGTTAACGCAGCGAGTACACCCGTCAGCACGTCTCCGCTCCCGCCTTTGGCAAGGCTGGGACTACCCGCGGTCGCGACCCAAGCCCGGCCGTCTGGCGCCGCCAGGATGGTATGAAATCCCTTGAGCACAACGTGCGCGTTCCATTTTCGCGCCGCATCCGTCGCTGCGGCAAGCCTGTCCTCCTGAACCACCTTTGTCGAAACGTCAAGCAGCCGCGCCATTTCACCCGGATGCGGCGTGACGCACAAAAACTTTGCTGTCCGCTTCTTGAGCTTCGCGCCCTCTCCAGCAAACGCGTTTAACCCATCCGCGTCCAGGACAACCGGTAATTCCGTGTGCGCTACGAGGGCCCGAACAAATTCCTGAGTCTGTTTGTGGGTCCCAAGCCCGGGGCCAATCGCCAGCACACTCTTCCCTTCTTCCAATTCGGCGAACGTGCCATCCAAGAGGCTCCGCGTGGCCAGCGCGCCAGATTTTGTTGCCACCAGAGGCTCTGTCATATACTCCGGATGGGCCGCCGCAATTACCGGCAGAACTACGTCCGGACATGCAATCGTCGTCAGCCCCGCTCCGGTTCGCAAGGAAGCATATCCAGCCAGAATCGCAGCCCCCGATTTCCCCAATGAGCCTGCCAACAACAAAGCGTGACCGAAGGTACCTTTGTGCGAATCCGCCGCTCGAACCAGCGGCAGTGATGCGAATTCCTCCGGCCCAACCCATCGCAGGGTCTGTTTTCCCGTTTCCTCGATCAAGGCTGCCGGCGAACCAATTCCAACAACTTGCAAAATTCCGCAGGCTTCTGCCATTGCTGAAACCAATTGGCCAACTTTTGGCGCGGTGAAGGTGACGGTTCTATGAGCAAATAGCACGGGTCCGGCGGGCGATTCTCCATCCGATGGCAACCCGGACGGAGTGTCCACGGCAAGTATTAGTGCTGGCCAAGCCGACGTGCCAATTCGCGAATGCTGGTTAACGTCCTTGATCGCGCGAGCGATCGCGCCCGATGCGCCTGCACGCAAGCCCGTTCCGAGCATCGCGTCGACAATGACGTTGGAACTACGAACATTCGGCCAAATCTTCTCCCAGTCCGCCTCTTCCAAGATGATTTCTACTTTGTTCCCGCCGTCCAGCCACTTCGTGAGATTAGCCGCCGCGTCGCCACGCACCTCTTCCGGTTTGCCGAAAAGTACCACATGCGTCTCAAGCTTCCACTCTTTCAAATAGCGTGCTACTACGAATCCATCGCCGCCGTTATTTCCTTTCCCGCAGAGGACACACACTCGGACTTGTTCGCGGCCTGCAACGAGGTAGCACACGGCATCCGCTGCCTTCCGGCCGGCGTTTTCCATCAATTGCAGGCTGGGTATGCCGTAGCGTTCGGTCGTCAAGCGATCGACTTCGCGCATCTCGGCTGCAGTCAGGGCTTTCATCGCTGATTCACGCGGCGCTCAGAGCATCCATCCGCCGCTAACATTCACGACTTGGCCGGTCACGTACTCCGCATCGTCGGACACAAAGTACGCCACGGCTGCGGCTACATCCTCGACCGTGGGAGGGCGGCCGATCGGAAATCGCGCATCGCGAATTCGCCGCGCTTCGTTCAAGGTCAGTTCTTTTTCATCGATGCTCGATGGATTCACGACGTTCACTGTTATACCGTTCTTTGCCTCTTCGAGCGCCAGCGAACGCGAAAGCGCCACGACCGCGGCTTTGGCCGCCGCATACGCGGAAATCTTCGCCTGGCCAAACGCTCGTTCCGCTCCCACGGCCCCGAGGTTGACGATTCGCCCCCAGCGTCCGCGCCGCATGTGAGGCAACGTCGCCCTGCTTACATAGACCACGCTCGAAAGATTCGACGTAAATATGCTTTGCCACTCCTCGAGCGAAGATTCCGCCAGCGTGCCCCAGCGAAATCCGCCAACATTATTGACAAGTATGTCTATCCGGCCATAGCGGTCCGCCACGGTTTCGACCAGTTGCTCTGCGCTCGCCGCGTTCGTGACGTCCGTCTCCACGGCGACGCAATCCGCGCCGCTCGCCTGCAATTGGCGGAGCGCCTGCTGCGCGGCCATTTTGTTCGAGCGATAGGAGATCGCGATCCGCGCTCCTTCTTGCGCCAGCCGAACGGCGATGCCTCTTCCGATCCCCCTGCTTCCTCCGGTAATCAGCGCCACCCGATTAACAAGCGTCATTCTTCTCCTTGAAGACTTCTTCTTGAAAACTTGTCAGTATAGCCCACCCCTTAAACGCGGACTACCTCAGACGGGCGACGATCACGGTCATGTCGTCCGCCTGCTCTGGCGTGCCGGCCCACTCCTCCGCGGCCATCATGAGCGCTTGCCCGACCACTCTGGGGGCGGAGCCCTGCAACCGGATCCCCGCCTCCTGCAACCGGCGGACACCAAACTCCTCTCCGTAGACATTTTCCGGCTCGACCAATCCGTCGCTGTATTGCACAAGCAGCGCATTGGGAGGCACAGAAACCGAATCCTCCTCATAAACATAATCTTCCATGACGCCCAGAACCATTCCCCCCTTGTCGAGATGTTTAACGGCGCCATTCCAGATCAGGAAACCAGGGAGATGCCCCGCATTAGTGTAGCGAAGCCTGCGCGTCGCGCTGTCATAGACGGCAACAAAAAAAGTGGCAAATCGGTCGTCCGCGGTATTGCGCACCATGTGCATGTTCAGCCGCGCGACAAGTTCCGCGGTGCTCATCAGTTCGCTCCCTGGCGACAAAAGCTGGCTCCTAAGCGCAGCCTGTAAGCTGGCCATCAAAAGGGCTGCGGAGATTCCCTTGCCGGAGATATCCGCCAGGGCAATGGCCAGATGAGTGGGGCTGAGCTGAATGAAGTCGTAATAGTCGCCGCTGACCGTGCGAGCAGCTTTGCAAATCGCATCGAGCTCGACGCCCGCCATGGACGGCACGCTCTGCGGGAAAAGCTGGTTCTGCACTTCGCTGGCGATGGAAATCTCATTTTCAAGCCGCTGCCGCTTTTTGGACTCTTCCAACAAACCGCTGATCGAGCCGGTCATGTCGTTGAACGATTCGCCCAGAACGCCCAGCTGATCTCTGCGTTCGATGCGCACCCTATGCGTCCAATCGCCGGTCTTCACGTACTGCGTCGCATGATACAAATCGCTCACGGCTTTGGTGATTCGTCGAGTCATGACGACACCAGTAAACAGTGCAGCCAGTTCTAGCAATAGAAAGATCACGGATACAACGGTGAAGCCGATAACATACAGCCGTCCCAATTCGCCAACGGACGAGAATATCCGCGCATTCAGACGCGAGGGCCGGGCGCTAAACCTGGCAATCACCGGCCATGATCTTCCAACGCTACCATCCGCTTTCAGATGGATGGCTTCAAATTTCGTAATGCCGTTAACCACTGGATCCAGCCAACGTTCCGCTTTCTGAGTGAATCTATTCCACGCCGAGATGCTGTACAGCGCCTCATACTCGCCGTCACTTAGTGGGTAAATAACGCTCTTGCGTGGGCCGCCTCCGTAGCGTTCCAGAATATCCACGTGAATGGCGCCCACGCCCGACGCGAGCGTGGCGAGAAACACGGGAGTAACGGGGACGCGCAAAGTCACCATGCGGGTCCCACGGGAGGTCTCGACGGCGCGAAGTCCATACAGCGAAAGTTTACCGTCTTGCTGAATGAGACCGGCAAAATGGCCGTGAGGAGGGCCGGAAACGTTCTGCAAGAGGCTCGAATCGTCCGCAAACTCGACCTCCAAACCCGGGAGAGCTTGATCGTAAACCTTATGCTCCTGGGCGGCGACCATCTTCTCGGCAGCCTCAGTACGCATTTTCGGAGATATGCTTGCCAACGCTGCCGCAATTTGATCGGTGCCGTCGGACAACATTTGGATGCGTTGCTGCATGTCCTCATAGAGAAGGTAGCCGCCTAGTTGCGTGTACAGAATCATGCCTGAGATGATCGCTAGGGTAAGGAGTAAGAGGACTGGCACGACCGCGATGAAAAGATATGCAACGATCAGACGATTGCGCAGGCTCCAAAGCAACCGCGTTCGCCACCATCCGACCAGGCGGAAGAGCAGGTAGGTGGCCGCAAGAACCGCGAGAAATCTCAGAAAGCTTGCAAAGCCATTGCTGAATCCCAGAATCGCGCAGACCGCGCCCGCAATCAAAAATAAGAAGGCCGCTAGGTCGATCCGCGAGAGGCGGCGCCACACGTTTCGAAGGTTCGCAGGCAGAGCAGTCATCGGGCGATCGAAAGAAATACTACTTTACCTGAAGAACTCTCGCGCGCGGAGGACAAACGCGCCGCTGGAACCAGGGCCAGCCTTTTCCGGCCAGAGTCGTTGAAGCCTACTTCGTTGCGTTGCGAACGCGGCTGTGTTTCACGCTGTAAGTAAAATAAATCACCATGCCGATGACGAGCCAGACGATCAAGCGTATCCAAGTCACGGCTTTCAGGCCGGCCATCAGCCCGAGCGACACAATCATGCCCAGGATCGGCACCAGGGGCACCAAGGGAGTCTTGAATGGCCGGACAAGTTCCGGGCGGCGCACTCGCAGAATCCAAACGCCGGCGCAGACAATCACGAAGGCAAGCAGCGTGCCGATGCTGACGAGCTGACCGAGATCGCCGATTGGAACCAGAGCGCCGACAAACGCAACACAGATTCCCACAATCGCCGTCGACTTCCACGGCGTCCGAAAGCGCGGATGGATATCGCCTGCCCACTTCCAGAGCAGGCCATCATTGGCCATCGAGTAGAACACTCGCGACTGACCCAGCATCATCACAAGCATGACTGTGCTCAGCCCCGCCAGCGCGCCGGCGTTCACCACGTAGCTTCCCCACTGTACTCCGGTTTCACGGATCGCAAGCGAAACGGGAGCCCCGATGTTCAAGCGCGAATAGTGCACCACTGCCGTCAGAAGCCCGGAGACGAGGAGATACAAAATTGTGCAAATCACCAGCGAGCCGAGGATGCCTATAGGCATGTCCTTCTGGGGATTTTTCGCCTCTTGCGCCGCGGTTGACACCGCGTCAAAACCGATGTAGGCGAAAAAAACTACACCCGCACCTCTCAAGATTCCCGACCAGCCAAAGGCGCCAAACGTCCCGGCATTGGGGGGGATGAAAACCTTCCAATTCGCGTGCGCAATGTCCGGATGCTTTAATACGAAAGCCGCCGCGACCGCGATAAATACGAGGACCGCCGTCAGCTTTACAAAAACCACTCCGGTATTGAAGTTAGCCGACTCCTTGATGCCGATGATGAGAAGCGTCGTAACCGCAAGCATCGCCACGAATGCGATCAAATTAAATTTGGCCGTCGCCATCGGCAGTCCTAGAAGCTGGTCGGCGCTCAATGTCAGAGTGTTTAGGGGCATCCACCGCCCGTGGTACATCACCCATTGCGCGCCAGGAACGTCGCAGATTTGCGGAGGCAAGCTAATGCCGTAGTCCTGCAGGAAAGCCACCAGCGTGCTGCTCCATCCGCTGGCCACGGTCGCTGCGCCGAATGCGTACTCCAAGATCAAATCCCAGCCGATGATCCAAGCAACAATTTCGCCCAGCGTGGCGTAACCGTAGGTGTACGCGGACCCTGCGATTGGAATCATTGACGCAAACTCCGCGTAGCAAAGTCCAGCGAACACGCATCCGATCCCGGCGAGCACGTAAGACAGCATAATAGCGGGCCCGGCGTAGAGCGATGCCGCCGATCCGGTCATTACAAAGATGCCGGCACCGATTATGGCTCCGATGCCGAGCGTGACCAGGTTTACGGGCCCGAGAGCTCGCTTTAGGCTATGCTCTCCCGTCGCGCCGGCTTCCTGCATAAGCGTGGTCATCGACTTCGTCGCGAACAAGGGGTTGCCCATGCAACTCCTCCTTTCGGGTTTCTGCGCCCGACTTTCTCTGCCTACTGGCCTTCAGCTAAATTAGCCTTGCACATTGTAGAGGCGCAGCATCCTGCGCCCTACAGAAAAATAACCGACTTTAGCCCTTGGACTGCACCATCAGGCCTAACCGTCTCGACCACAGCCAGTACACTGGCAGCCCCAACAGCACAATAATCAACCCTCCACCAGTTGTCTGTGTTTGATACAGCAGGAGGACGATCATGATGACCGTCGCGGCCACAATGTAGAGAAGAGGCACGAAGGGATACCCGAACGCACGATAAGGCCTCTCCGCATCCGGCCGCTTGCGACGCAGAACAAAAATTGCAATGATCGTCAACACGTAAAAGAGCAGAGCAGCAAACACAACGTAATTCAGTAAATCGCTGTACAAATTGCCGTAATTGACCACTCCGGAAGCATCTACACGCCGAGTGCGCAGCAAAATCAGCACGGTAACCCAAATCCCCTGATAAATCAGCGCGCTTTGGGGTACGCCCTTTTTACTGAGCTTTCCCGTCGAGTTGAAAAATAGACCGTCGCGCGCCATCGCGTAGGAAACACGCGCGCCGGCAAGTATCAGCCCGTTATTGCACCCGAACGTTGAGATGACGATGGCCACGGCCATAATCGCGGCTCCCGGAGCTCCAAAAATGGCGTTCAGAGCAGCTGTGGCCACTCGATCGTCGGGCGCGGTCTGAATTTGAACAAGCGGCATGACGAACAGATACGCAAGGTTTGCCAAGCAATAGAGGAGAATGACGATACATGTACCGAACGCCATGGAAAGTGCCACGTCCCGCTTCGGATTTTTCACCTCGGCGGCCGTAAACCCAATGTTGTTCCACGCATCAGAAGAAAAGAGCGACCCGACCTGCGCTACGCCGAACGCAACAATCAATCCAAACACTCCGCTGGCAGCCGTGACTGTCGGTACCAGTCCGCGAAGGAAACTCGCGCCTGGTTCGTTTGGCTGTGCCCCGCGGATGGCCCAAAGAT
This sequence comes from Candidatus Acidiferrum sp., assembly GCA_041486245.1. GTDB lineage: Bacteria > Acidobacteriota > Terriglobia > Acidiferrales > UBA7541 > Acidiferrum. Next base: position 26,299 of record JBGPLB010000020.1, on the reverse strand, counting down.
GCGAGAAATTCTCAGCAATTGCACCTGCATTTCGCCCTACAAAAATACCCAGCACAATCAATCCGACCAGCGATAACGTCTTCGCACTGGTAAAAACATTTTGGATCAGCTTGCCGAGTCGCACGCCCAAAGTGTTGAGAAAGGTGATCAGCACGATCATCAGAATGCCAACAAGCTGCTGTACGGATAGGCTTACTGCGAATTTTGAGCCCACTTCGATCGGTGGGACGATCCACGTGGTTGGCGAAATGGCGGGGAACAGAACTCCCAGGTATCGCGCGAACCCCACGGCTACCGCGGCAATCGTCCCGGTCTGGATCACGAGAAAGAGCGTCCACCCGTACAGAAACCCCCACAGCGGCGAATAGGCTTCGCGCAAATAAACGTACTGGCCGCCGGCGTGTGGAAACATGGCGGCAAGCTCGCCATAGGAAAGCGCAGCGGATACCGTAAGCAGTCCCGTTAGTACCCACGTCAGCATCAACCCGCCCGGCGAACCGGTCTGCCGCGAAATGTCCGCCGCGACGATAAATATGCCGGAGCCAATCATCGACCCGACCACGATCATCGTGCCGTCGAACAGACCGATGGCACGCACAAACCCGGGTTCATTGCTTGCTTTGTTCTCGGAAAGTAGTTGTGTAGTGTCGGCCATCCCCGGTTTGCCTTAGACTGCCGCCGCGAACTTCGCGGATTCGAGCACCTTGATGTACTGCCGTGCGCGCTGGCCCGGATCAGGCGCGCTCAAAATTCCGCTGATTACTGCCACAGAGTCAGCCCCAGCCTCAATCACTGCCGCGGCTCGCTCCGGCGTGATTCCGCCAATGGCGACAATCGGCTTGTCGGTCAGAGGTCGAACCCGCCGCAGGAAATCCACACCAACGACCGGGTCCGGATTGGCCTTGGTAGACGTGCTGTAAACCGGGCCCACCGCGATATAGTCCGCCGAACTGGCCATTGCCCGTTCGAACTGTTCCAAGTTATGTGTCGAGACGCCAACAAGCTTGTCAGGCCCAGCCACTCGCCGCGCCTTGTCGACATCCAAGTCTTCCTGCCCGACATGCACGCCCTTCGCCCCAGCCAGAAACGCTACATCCGGACGGTCATTCACAATAAGCGACACACCGCGGGGCATGAGCAATTCCACTAATTGGCGGGAAGAATCGAGATACTGCCGCGCCGGGGCACGCTTGTCCCGGTACTGAAGCAGACGAACACCAGCTTCAGCTATACTCAATGCACAAGCCTCTTCGGGAAAAGTAATCAACGCTGCGTCTAGTATCACATACAGCCTGGGGAGGACAAGGCGCATAGAGACTTATTTTCCACCTGTACCGAGCAGTCTTTCGATGAAGTGCGTATCAAAGCGGCCCTCGGCGAACTCGGAATCGGCTAAAATTCGCCGGTGCAGCGGGATGGATGTCTTGATCCCCTCGATGACGAACATTTCGAGCGCTCGCTTCATTCGTCCAATGGCTTCGGCACGATCCCGGCCCTTAACGATCAACTTCGCGATCATGGAATCATAGTACGGCGGTATGACAGCGTCTGCGTAAGCCGCGGAATCCACGCGAACCCCAGTCCCACCCGGCGCTTGAAAGGTAGTGATGCGTCCGGCGGAGGGCACAAATGTATCCGGATCCTCGGCATTAATGCGGCACTCGATTGCGTGTCCTGAAAAATTCAGTTCACCCACCGCGTCATCGAGACCTTCGCCTGCGGCGATGCGGATCTGCGCCTTGATGAGGTCCACGCCGGTCACCAGCTCAGTAACCGGATGTTCCACTTGAATGCGCGCATTCATCTCAATGAAATAGATAGAACCGTCCTGGTCCATCAGAAATTCCACCGTCCCAGCGTTCGTGTATCCGACCTTTTCGAGCGCCCGCACCACCTTTAGGCCAAGCTCCTTTCGACGCTTGGCGTCCATCACGGGCGAGGGCGATTCCTCGACCAACTTCTGATGCCGGCGCTGAATGCTGCACTCGCGCTCTCCAAGATGAATCACTTTGCCGTGTTGGTCGCCAAGAACTTGAAATTCGATATGCCGGGGATGCTCGAGGAACTTCTCCGCGTAGACATCCGGCGTGCCGAATGCCTGCTGGGCCTCGCTGCGAGCCGTCTCGTAGGCATTCAGAAGCTCTTCCTGCTTATGCACCACTCGCATCCCGCGCCCGCCTCCGCCTGCGGAGGCTTTGATGATCAGCGGAAAGCCAATTTTCTTGGCCTCTTTGGCAAGCTGCTCTTCCCCTTCCACTACGCCATCGCTTCCCGGAACCGTCGGAACGCCTAGCGATTTCATTTCCCGCCGCGCACGGTCTTTTTCTCCCATCATCTCGATCACTTCGGGAGTCGGCCCAATAAACGTAATCTCCGACGCTTCGCACACCTTGGCAAAGTTAGCGTTTTCTGAAAGGAAGCCGTATCCCGGATGGATGGCATCCACGTTGGTAATTTCCGCTGCGCTGATCACTTGAGGAATGTTGAGATAGCTTTCACTGCTGCGGGGCGGCCCTATGCACACCGCCTCGTCCGCAAACCGGACATGTAGCGAATTGCGGTCCGCCTCTGAATAGACCGCGACCGTGGAAATTCCCAGTTCCTTGCAGGCACAAATGACCCGCAGCGCGATTTCCCCGCGATTAGCTACTAGGATTTTCTGGAACATGGTCTAGGGCGCCGGCTACCTCTTCCGGCTAGGACGAATGCCGAAGAGCGGCTGGCCGTATTCCACAGGCTGCCCGTTCTCGACAAAAATGCGAATCAGTTCACCGCTCTCGTCCGACTCAATTTCATTCATCAATTTCATGGCTTCGACGATGCAGAGCGTTTGCCCAGACTCGACATGCACGCCGACCTTCACAAATGCCTCCGCGCCAGGGCTAGGAGCCTCGTAGTACGTCCCAACAATCGGCGACTTCACCAAATGGAGGTCCTCGCTTATTCGCGCTTCCGGCGCCGCTGAAGTGCTCGCTGCGGCAGCCGGCGGTCTCTCGGAGGCTCCAGGCACTATGATCTCGGGAACTCCCATCGAGCGCTGCATCATGGGCACAGCTGCCGACGGTTTCTTCAGCCGGATCCGCAGATCTCCTCTGGAATACTCAAACTCCTCAAGATTGTGCTCGCTCATGAAACGGAGGAGTTGTTCGATTTGCTGGACTTCGGGACTTGCTATAGAAGAACTTTCGCTTGCTTTCGAGGGCTGTTTGCGTTTCATGCCTTTGTCAGAGCTCGATGAGATCCCGCGGTATGCGGGTCAGAACTTCGGTCTTCCCGGTATGCACGGCCACGTCATCTTCGATTCGAATTCCCCCCACCCCTGCCAAGTAAACCCCTGGTTCTATGGTGACCACGAATCCAGACTCTAGTCGAGTTTTTTGACCACGCGCCAGCCGAGGATTCTCATGCACTTCCAAGCCAAGGCCGTGCCCCGTGCTATGCGTGAAATACCGATCCAGTTTGTACCCGGCCAGAACTTGCCGCGCTGCTGCGTCCACTTCCCCGCATCGGACTCCTACTTTTACGGTCGCAATCGCCGCACCTTGCGCTTCCAGAACGGCCCTGTACCATGTTTTCACGCGCGCGGGCGCCCGGCCAACGTACGCCGTCCGTGTTATGTCGCTGCAATAGTGCGCGAGTATAACACCCAGGTCTAGTACCACCAACTCATTTTTCCTCAACTGCTTGCGGGTAGGCCTCGCATGCGGCAATGCCGAACGATCCCCGAATGCCACAATCGACTCGAACGCTGCCCCGGAAGCGCCGCCCTTCCGCATCTGGTATTCAATCTCACCGGCAATGTCGTTTTCGGTCACTCCCAGCTTAAGCAGCTTCATCGCTCCACTGAGGACATCGCCTGCCAGAATGGCCGCCTGTCTCATACGTTCGAGCTCAGCCGGTTCTTTTCGGATTCTGAGGCCTTCCACCAAACCGGGTGCAGAAATCCACTGGATTAGGGCTCCCGCGGCCTTTCGAAGCAGACGCATTTGAGAGACAGAAACTTGAGATGGGTCAAATCCGATCCGTCTTCCGGGCTTCCCACCCAGAAGCCTTCCTGCAGAGTCCATCAGGTTGCCCTTCTGCTCCAGGAATCGAATGGAAGACGTTTCCTCGTGCGCCTGCGTTGTGAACCGACCGTCGGAAATCAGCGTCGTTCCACCCTGGCCGACGATAAGCAGTCCAGCATCTCCGGTGAAGCCAGTCAGGTAATACCAATTGGCTGGATGACTGATCACGAAGGCATCCAGATTCGCCTTTGAAATCAACTTGCGGAGGGCCATCCGCCGATTATTGAAGGGTGTCATATCAAAAAAATTGAACGAGGAGACCGTAGTCTCCTCGTTCCCTTTTTATTCTAATATGTTTAGGCTCGAACTACCCCGGAATAATCCGTGGAGTCAGGAAGAACAGCAATTCCTGCGACTGGATCGAGACATTCGTCCGTTTGAAGAGGTTCCCAATCAGCGGCAAGCTGCCGACAATGGGAACTTCTGTGATGTTTTTGTTCTGCGTCGACACGATGATTCCGCCGATGACCACTGTCCCGCCGTCCGCAACCAGCACCTTGGTCTGTGCCGACTGCGTATCCAGCGCCGGGATGCCTTGTACCCGTGGAATACCTTGATCGATCTGCGTGTTCTCCACAAGCACATCCATGAAGATAGTGCCCTCGGCCGTAATCTGTGGGGTCACTTCTAATTTCAACGTCGCATCGATGAATTGCACCGAAATCGTGTTGTTGATAGTGGTCTGGATGGGTATCTTTACGCCTTGCTGAACCATCGCCTTCTCGTTATTTTGCGTCACGATGCGCGGCTTGGAGAGAAGTTTACCCACTCCCTTGGACTCCGCGGCAGTAATGAAAAAATCGACCGCGAAATTCGGCGAACGGTGCGAGAAACCAAAGCTGCTGGTGGGAACACCAGCAGAAAGGTTCGTATTCAGGGGGGTACCTGATGTGACGCCATTGCCGCTTGCGGTTCCTGTGGCGCACGTGATGGGAGAGGCGGGCGTTCCGCCTGTGACGCCACTGCATCCCACGGCCGGGTCGCCCCCGAAGAGGCTGCGACCGCCAGTGGTGGTACCCGCGAATCCAAGTTCCGTCCCAATGTCCTGCGCAAAGGAACGCGACGCCGAAATCACTCGAGCTTCGATTTCCACCTGTTGAGATTTGCGGTCGAGTTGATGGATCAGATTGTCGATGGTCGGAATTACCGACGGTATATCACGGATAATGAGTTGATTCGAGCGGTCATCCGAAAGAATATCTCCGCGGCTGCTCAGGAATTTCTTGAGCGTATCCTTCAGGGACGACGCCTTTGCGTAGCTAAGTACGCGGGTCCACGTTACGGGCGCGACCGCCTCCGATTGCGCCTTTTCCAGGTCCCGTTGGCTCTCCGCTTCCCTCTTCAGCGTGTCACGTGTAGCTATCCGCAAAACGTTCCCGTTAAGCTGCTTGTCCAGGCCGTTGTTCTGGAGAACGATGTCCAGAGCCTGATCCCAGGGGACTTCATCCAGTACGATCGTTAGTGACCCTTTTACCGCCGGATCCAGGACCACGTTCAACCCGCTGATCTCATGGATTAACCTGAAAAAGTCTCGCAAATCCACGTCTTTTAAATTTACCGAAATCGGTTCGCCCGTGTACTTTCCGGTTGGGGCTGATGCGGCCGTTGCCGGCACCTGCTGCTGGCCCGAGGATGCTGCAAGCGTACTCGCAGCCGCACTCGACTGTTGTGCCGCCTGCTGGGCCGCCTCCTGAACCTTCGCCGGTCTCGCTGGTTCATTCTTCCCGCCAAACGAGGCCAGGTAGACTGAGGGCTGGGTCAGTTCGCCAGGCAACGCAAAGCGAGGAGCTGGAATCCGCGAGGAACTTGAGGGCCTTGTATTTGTGCGGGGAATTGCCGCGCCATAGTCAAATCCGGCACGCGTTTTTGTTTCGTTTGCCAAAGCCACCGTCTGCCGATCGCTCGGCGCCGCGCTCGGGCCTTCCGGCTGCGCGTCAAACACCACCACCACCGCAGCCCCATCATGGGAAATCTGGTACGGAGACACGCTCGTGAGGTCCACCACGACTCGTGCAACGTTGGCACGGTACTGGCCCAGCCGCACGTCGCGGACCGGTTCCGACACGCTCGGAATGACAGTCTTATTGACCGCCATTCGCGCGCCGGAGAAATCCAGCACTAACCGCTCCGGATTCTGCATACGCGTGGCATGGACGTTGAGTCGCCCCTCGCCCTCCACTCGCACACTGGCGCGTTGTGGCGCTTGCGTTATCGCCACGCTCGAGATAACCGCGGATGCCGCGGTCGCGCCGGCAGGCTCCTGCGTCTGAGCGAGCAGCGGGCTTGCGCCCGCAACCGCGCTCGAGAGGATCAGGCAGCCACACCGAAAGGCGGGCCATTTCGTCTTCATTGCTGTTCTCCTGCACTGGAGTAAATTCTCTTGTTTACTTGGCGTTCCACGGGCTTGCCAAACGCATCTTTTCCTATTTCGTGGAACGAAACGCCGTCCATCGCAATCTTCTCTACACGTCCGTCATACAATTGGTCGCCTTCACGGAGAAAATAAGTCCGCGCTTGCGGGTTCGTCACCACTGCTATCATGCCGTTCGGCGCCTTTACGATTCCGTCCAGCCTTAGCGTGCTCACTTGCAGTCCCGCTTTGCCCGGCGGCAGATTCTTCCCCGCATTCGATTGCGCCTGCTGGCGAGCTACCAGGGACTCAAAGGGATCGCGGCGCCCAGACCTCTCTTCGCCTTCCTTCGGCGCGTCGGGGTTCAACGCCGTCTCGACAGGCTTGGCTGGCTTGGGAGCCTTCGCCACTTTAGTTCTGGTGGGTTTTGCTGCGCGCTTTGCCGCTGCTGGTGCTGCAGGTTTTCCTGTCTGCGGCGCAGCCTTGCTAGCGGCCGGTGGCGCGGGCTTCGCGCCAGCCGGAGCCGCCGGTTTGGCTTGCGCGCGCAGCCCAGGGGCGGCCACCGCGAGCAAAATCCCTAGTACGAGAGTTATTGCTGAACGCATAGATCGCTCATTCCCGCTCAGGGTTTCCCAGCCGGCTTTATCGCGGACTTCGCTCCAGTTGCAGGGGTCGGTCCTACGTCAGCCGGCTTGGTAAAGAAAGTCGTTGCTGTAAATATTCCGGAAACCGTCGTCCCCGGCCGTATCGGATACTTGGACCCTTTGGATTTCTCCGGATCGGCGAACTCGAGGTCACCTACGTTTATGATCCGCGACAGCCGGCCCAAACGTCCGAAAAAATCCATCAAATTGAAGTATGGCCCGTCCGCTTGCACCTCGAACGGCATCTCATAGTGAAATTCCCGGGGCACGATTGCCTGTGCCGTCAGTCGCCGAATCTGCACGTTTGACGAACTCGCCGCTCCCTGCAACAGCCGGATGAACTCATCCGTCTCTTTTTCTTCCGGGACGATCGTCTTCAAAGTATCCAGTTGCTTCGAAAGAGCATCCATCTGCTGTTTAAGTTCGCCGTAGCGCTGCTTGTAAACCGAGAGTTGCTGCACTTCTTGACTAAGCCTGTTGCGGTCCTGAACGGCCTTATCCACCGCATCACGTTCTTGCGCAACTGGAGAGAGTGGAATGTAAACCCCCAGGAGAAGAATCACGACCGCGATGGCCACTGCCACCAGGCCCTGCATGAACACCGACATGTCTCGAAACGGATTGGCCATGGTGGTCCCTTACCCTTTCTTGGCCGGTGCCGTGGAAGGCGCGGCTTTCACCGGCGTGGTCGCCGGCTTCGCTTGCGCTGGCGTTGTTACTCCTGCCTGTGGCGGAGTAATTTCTGCCGACAACTGGAAATTAAACGTCTGAACGCCTGTACTCTTATCGTCCTGCTTCGTTTCCTTGATTTCTACCTTCTGGAAGTAACCCGAACGCTTTAAAGCTGTAATAAAATTTGCTACCGCGTTGATTGAGGCCGACGAACCTTCAATCGCGAGGTTGGTCCCCTTCCTGGTCATCGTCGTCAGCCAGAGATTCTCCGTCCTCGATACTGTATTCGCCACCATGTCCAGCAAATCTTGCCCGCCTGTCCGGTCGCGCTGCAATTGTTCGATGGTTGCAACTCTCTGCTGGAGCACCTGTTTCTGCTTATCAAACGACTCGACTTGCTGCTTGATGTTTTCGAGGTCGGTCTTCTGCGCCTGCAGCACTTTTATCCGGCTGTTCTCCGCGTTCAGCTGTCTCTGCCATGAAAAGTAGAGGAAACCAAGCACTAATACGCCGAGAAGGACGCCCGCTCCGACGAAAAGCGAGGGTAGCGCCGCTCCAGTATCGACCGGCCGGCGGCTCGCTTTAGGCCGTATTTGTCCGAGAAGGTTTATGCGGATCATGGTTAGTCAAAGCTCCTCAGTGCCAGACCCACGGCAATGGCCAGCCGCGGAGACATCTCACGGATCTGGTCATCACTGTGCCGGCTGGGATTGATGAGCACTTTCCGGAACGGATTCAATTCTTCCACAGGCATTGCGAACTCTTCCCGCAGCAAATCCACCAACCCTGGTACGCGCGCTGTTCCGCCGGCCACGACTATGCGTTGGATATTCTCCCCGCTGGCCGTCGCCCGGAAGAAGTCGAAAGTCTTTTGTATTTCGAGAGTCAGAATGTCCGATACGCTTCGCAGAATTTGCTGTTTTTGCTCATCCGTCACACTCGGAAGAGAATCCCCTTTTTTCAGCCGTTCCGCGTCCTCGAAGCTCAAGTCCAATTCCTTCTGCAGCGCATCCGTGTACTGGTTCCCGCCCACGCTGACGTCGCGGGTAAACAGCGGAATGCCTCCGCGCACGATATTGATGTTCATCACGCTCGCGCCAATGTTCAGCAGCGCCACCGTCTGGCCCGCATCTGGTTCGTAGTTGACTTCGAAGCAGTTTTGCAGCCCGAACGCGTCGATGTCCACGACCACTGGCGTTTTGCCCGCCTGTGCCAGCACGTTCGTGTGGTTCAGAATCTTGTCCTTCTTTACCGCCACCAGCAGAACATCCATCTGCGAGTCCATCGACTCCAGCAACTGATAGCTAAGGTTGACGTCCGCGATATCGAACGGAATGTGCTGGCTGGCTTCTGATGGAATTCGATCATACAGCTCTTCTTCCGTCATCAACGGCAGCGGCACTCTCTTCACAATCACCGAATGTCCAGAAACCGACGTCGCCACGTTCTTCGTCTTGATTCGCTGCGCATCGAATATCTTGCTGATCGCATTCGCCACTTGCGGCGCATCCATGATCGCGCCGTCCACCACGGTGTCCTGCGCCAGCGGTTCCATCCCAAAACTCACGAGCTCGTAGCCGGCCTTTGTCGACCTCAGCTCCACTGCCTTGATCGAGCTTGAGCCGATGTCCAGCCCTACCAGCTGCCTTGATTTTTTGCCCATTCCCAACATATCTCGGCCTCTTTCGCCTTTACACGCGGCAAACTATCGGCGCCTCGCATGCGCCTGGCTCATCTTGCGTTCCATCCAACGGTCCAGAATCGTCTTACGCAGTTTCCAACGATTACCGAGTTTAAATGCGGGAATTTCGCCCTCGGTGATGTAACGGTACAGGGTATCCGGGGAAATCCCCAGATACTGCGACGCCTGTCTCACATTCATCACTTCACGCGATTCTGTCACGAGGAACGTCACCCCGGCGCTCGAACTCACGCCCAACCCCACCACCATCCACCGCACCCCTCGTTGCGCTGCGGATTGCCTCGGGGTGCAGCCCGTGCAAGCTTTATCCCATTGAAAAGCTCAGAGCGTCAAGGGTTTCTCTACCGGAGTTGCCTTAAAACTACCCCTATTCGTAGGCAGTCTTAGGGTATTCGGGGCAGTACTCACCAGATAATGTGATCGATATTTAAGTGGACCACAATTAGTTGTGTTTCCCCCGGCCTTCCTGCCTGTCCGCAGGGACGGTTATGTTTTGTGGTCAGTGGGTCACTTCCACTTTCTCTTCCTGCAGTTTCATCATTGCAAAGTCTTCCAGATTGCCGCCACTCGCGCCTTCGTTCCTTCATCCATCAGTATTTCGTCCGGCCACGGCCGCTCGAATCCTTCGCTCTTCCATTTCCGTGTTGCATCAATGCCCATCTTCGAACCGTAATCTTGCATCCTGGCCGCGTGATCCAGGGTATCCATCGGCCCAAATGAAAACTGAACGTCGCGCTCCGGGTCTAACGCGCATAATGTCTTCCACACAACTTCGTTGTAGTTATGTACATCCACGTCGTGATCCACAACCACAATCACTTTCGTGAACATTGCCTGCCCCAGCGACCATATCGCATGCATGATTTTCCGCGCGTGCCCCGGATACGATTTCCGGATCGCCACGATCATCAAATTATGAAAGATTCCCTCGGCAGGCATGGCGACATCCGTGATTTCGGGATACTGCATCTTCATTACAGGCAGGAAAACGCGCTCTACCGCGTACCCCATGTAATAGTCTTCTTGCGGTGGTGGTCCCACGACCGTCGTCAAATAAATCGGCTCTTTGCGATGCGTCAGGCACTCCACGTGAAAAACTGGATAGTCTCCTTCCAAGGAATAAAACCCGGTGTGGTCCCCGAACGGACCTTCCGTCCTCATCTCGTTCAAGTTCACGTATCCTTCGAGCACGATTTCTGCGTTCGCCGGCACTTCAAGCTCATTCGTCTCGCACGTCACCATCTCTACGGGTTCGCGTCGCAAGAATCCAGCGAACATCATTTCATCCAGGTCCGGCGGAATCGGCAACATCCCCGCCAGGGCCGTAGCCGGGTCCGATCCAATCGCTACGCTAACCGGAATCCGTCCTTCTGGACTTTTCGCCTTAGCCCTTCGGAAATGCTCCGCGCCGTGCTTTTGGGTCTGCCAATGCATGCCCGTGGTTCGCTCGTCGTAAACCTGCATCCTGTACATCCCGACGTTCCGCTTCCCCGTCTCCGGATTCTTCGTAAACACCAGCGGAAACGTGATGAACCGCCCGCCATCCTGTGGCCAGCACTTCAATACCGGAAAATCCAGGAGATTCACGTCTTTGCCGTGGCGCGTCACCTCCTTGCATGGACCCGTCTTCACGCTCTTTGGAAAGAAAGATCCCAGCTCCGCCAGTTTCGGCAACATCTTGATTTTGTCGAAGAGTCCCTGAGGAGTCTCCATGGCCAGAAACCCCCGAATCCGCGCAGCTACTTCGTCCAAAGCTCCTACTTCAAACGCCATCGCCATCCGGCGCACGCTCCCGAACGTATTTACTAGCAGCGGCACCTGCGACCCCTTCGGCTTTTCGAAAAGCAACGCCGGCCCCACACTTTCCGGCAGGCGGTTCTTGTCTCGCGCCACTCGCTGGGTGATTTCAGTGATTTCCAGAATGGGGTCAACCTCCGCGCGAATCCGCTTCAGTTCCCCTTCCTTCTCCAATTTCTGGACAAACTCCCGCAAATCCCGATACGCCACGTCTGCCTCCCTGGCATTTGTTGCTTAGGTCATCTGGCGGACCGCACCTTACCATGAATGTGAGCTTTACTCGCTCACCTCTCGGCGGGTAGATATTGCTCTCAACCTACAGAAAGTCCCGCCGATGAATCGCGGTCCATTCACTGAACGTACGTGTCAAACGCTCCCGTCTCTACGTGCCCCGCGCGTTTGATCTGCACAAAAATCCTGTACTCTCCAGCCTTGGGAAAACCGTACGGAAAACTCGCTTCCGGTTCCAACTTTCCGGTGGCCATCGACATCGCCATTGCGCTCGGCATGCTCGAATCTGTTGCAGCGGCTCCCGGTGCGCCACTTGAACTCGCCATTGCCAACGCTGCCATCGAAACTGACCCCGCCGGATGGATGTGGGCAAAGACGCTCAAATCCGAACTCACTACCTCCGCGTGGCCTGCCATGCCCATATAGGGCTCAACGTCCTTCGCAGGCATCCCGTCCATATCCTCTATCTTGAACTTGAGTCGCATCGCGACATTCGCCACCAGTAGCCCGCTCCCTTGTTCCCAGACCATCCTTCCACCGTCCGTCAGTTGCGACACCTTCACGTCCGCTGCCTGCGCAGCGAGCGGCGTTCCAGACCACGTCGAATCATCTCCCAGCAGCGCTTTTCCACTAATCTGCGGCAACTGCACTTGCCCTACCAGCGTCCATGGAAATCCGCGCTTGTCGACAATGTCAGCAAAGACTTCGTATCGTCCCGCTGGCATGTTCGGCAAATCCTCCACGAACGCCTCGCCAGCCCGATTCGGATGCAGGTGCCACATCCTCTCCACGCCTGGCGTGCTCATCAGGAACAGATGCATCAAATGATTGTGGTCCGGAATCAGATCTTCCATCTTCACGTCTTCCGCCCATTCAGGGTCCTGCCCCTTCGCCCGGACCACCAATCGGTTCCCATTTTCAAGTGTTATCTCCGCCGCTGGCGGCTTGAAAAAATTTACGTCTCGCTTGTAATTCGCAGCTTCCGTTCCCCACCACGCTTTCCCGAGATAAAGTATGCCCAGCACCACCACGGCCGTTACCGCCATCACAATTCTGGCCCGGTGTTTGCTCCCCACCGAAGGTGTGTCTCCGGGTTCCAGATTTCCTTCGCGCGTCGCCGCACCCGCAATAAACACCAGCGCCACCGCCAGGAACACCATCAAAAACCCCAGCAGCCCTCCTAGCGACCTCTGCATGGGAAGTGTTCTCTGCGCGAATGCCGGCACGGGCACAGCAAGCTCCCCTTTTCCTTTGCTGCCCTCGGCCGTCACGCGAACCTTGAGCGCGCCAAACTCCATCAGCCACAAACTCCCGCTGAAAAATTGTCCATCCTGCCTCGACTGTTCCGCCACGTCGGGCGTCGGCGGAAGGTTGGACCCCGGTCCGCTCAGCCGCATGGGCACAATCTCGATCCTCTGCACGTCGTTCGACGCGCTTCGCACCTGAATCTCGGCGATTCCCGGAATCACTTGCGGCACTCGCACCGTCACGTAAAGATGATACGGCCCCGCGTCTCCCTCGAAATAAACATCCGGGCTACCCACGTGCGCGCTCACAGAAAGCGCGGTCAGCAACACACACCCCGCAATTCCGATCGTCCGCAATCGCATGAATCTCCCCAAGAAAGTTCGTCTTCCACCCGGCGCATCCGCGCAGCGACAAAAACCGTTGGCCAGTCGGCTTCGCATCTGCGTGTCCTCGCGGTGAGTCTACACCTTACTCTCTTTTCGGCAAATAACCTGGCGCCCACCAGTATCAACAGTTACTCCCAAATTACGCTCTTCATTCCACTTCATTTCCCAGTCGTCGAACTTACTGGAACTTTCGCGCTTCGTCTTCGTACTACTTGATAGGGGTTCTGCCTTCGCGCCTACTGGTCCAGAGGCACAGCCTCGTGAGGCCCTGTCCATGCCAACGTTCATGCTTCATTTGAAGCAAGTCTTTCGCCGACTTGCACGCGCTCCGCTCTTCACCGCCATCACGCTCATCACGCTTGCCGCCGGCGTCGGGGGTAATACTGTCGTCTTCAGCGTCCTCGAAGGCATCCTCCTCAAGCCTCTTCCCTACCCGAACCCCAACGAGTTGATCGGCGTCTGGCACTCCGCGCCCGGCGTCAACATCACTGACCTCAACATGGCGCCTTCCAACTACTTCATCTATCGCGAACAAAATCAAACTTTTCAGGACATCGGTGTCTATCAGCGCGATGCAGTCAGCATCACAGGCCTTGCCGAACCCGAGCGCCTTGACGCTCTCGACGTCACCGATGGCATCCTTCCACTGCTTGGCATTCCACCCATGCTGGGCCGCTCCTTCACCCGCCAGGACGATTCTCCAGGTGGACCCGACACCGTCATGCTCACCTACGGCTTTTGGAAAAAGAAATTTGGTGGCTCAACTTCCGCCATCGGTCAGTCCGTTACACTGGATGGCAAATCCCGTGAAATCATCGGCGTTCTCCCGCAGCGCTTTCATTTTCTCGATTGGAACGATCCCGCCGTCATCCTTCCCTTTAAATGGGACCGCAATAAGACCAATCTTGGCAATTTCAGTTACGAAGGTATCGCCCGCCTCAAACCAGGTGCCAGCATGGAACAAGCCAGCGCCGACGTGGCTCGCATGCTGCCCATCGTTGCGCGTTCCTTTCCCGCTCCTCCCGGGTTCAGCGCCAAAATTTTTGAAGATGCCCACATCGGCCCCAATCTACGTCCGCTTAAGACCGACGTCATCGGCGACGTTGGCAGCACTCTCTGGGTGCTCATGGGCTCCATCGGCCTTGTCCTGCTCATTGCTTGTGCTAACGTTGCGAATCTCCTCCTCGTCCGTATCGAAGGCCGCCGCCAGGAACTCGCCGTCCGCTCCGCTCTCGGCGCGAGCCCCTTTCGCATCGCTGGAGAACTTCTCCTCGAAAGCATCACCCTCGGTTTCCTCGGCAGCGCGATCGGATTGGGACTTGCATACGCAGCCTTACGCGCACTGGTCCTCATCGCACCGGATGGCCTGCCGCGCATCAACGAAATCGGCATCGATGGTCCCGTCTTGCTCTTCACCTTTGCCATTTCCATTCTCGCCAGCGTGCTCTTCGGCTCCATTCCCATCTTCAAATACGCCGGCGTTCGCCTCAGCACTGGTATCCGCGAGGGCGGCCGCGCGAACAGCGGCAGCCGCGAGCAACACCGCGCCCGCAGCGTTCTCGTCGTCGTGCAAGTCGCTCTCGCCCTGGTTCTTCTCATCTGCTCGGGCCTCATGATCCGCACCTTCCGAGCGCTCACCCACGTCAATCCCGGCTTCACCGAGCCCGCCCAATTGCAAACCTTCCGCATCGGCATTCCAGAAAATCAAGTCAAGGACGACGAGAGCGTTGTACGCACATTCGAAGAAATGCGCAGCAAGATCGCTTCGATTCCCGGCGTTTCCGCGGTCACCATCTCCACGGTATTCCCGATGGACGGCAACTCCAATAACGATCTCGTCTTCGCGCAGGATCGCGCATACTCCGAAGGGCAGATTCCTCCGATTCGCCGCTTCGCGTTCGTCATTCCGGGTTTCTTCGCAACTGAGGGCACTCCCCTAGTTGCAGGACGTGACTTCACCTGGGCGGACATCTACCAGAAGCTCCCCGTCGCCATCATTTCTGAAAATTTCGCTCGCGAATACTGGGATTCGCCGGCCAACGCCATCGGCAAACGTATTCGTGTCGCTTCCTCTGACGACTGGCGCGAAATCATTGGCGTCGCTGCCAACGTTTATGGCGACGGCGTCAGCAAAAATCCTCCGTCCATGGTCTATTGGCCCATCATGCGGGCTCGCTTCGAAGGCCAGGCGCACGACGTCGCCAGTTACACGGCTTTCGGCATTCGCAGCCCACGCGCCGGCTCCGAAGCCTTTCTAAAGGAAGTCCGCGAAGCCGTCTGGTCCGTAAATCCCAATCTTCCGCTCTCGCGGATAAATACGCTCCAGTATTACTACACGCGCTTCATGGCGCGCACTTCGTTCACGCTCATCATGCTCGCCGTGGCTGGCGGCATGGCCCTTCTTTTGGGCGTCGTCGGCATCTACGGCGTCATCGCCTGCTCCGTCTCTCAGCGCGTCCGCGAGATCGGCATTCGCATGGCTCTCGGCGCTCAGCAACAATCCGTCACCGGAATATTTATCCGCCACGGTCTCATCCTCACCGGCATCGGCATCGCCTTTGGCGTCGTCGGCGCGCTGATCGTCATGCGGCTAATGTCCTCTCTCCTCTTCCACGTCAATCCCGTCGACCCCATCACCTACATCGCCGTCACGCTCGGCCTGCTCCTGGCAGCTTTCATAGCCAGCTATCTCCCCTCGCGCCGCGCTGCCACCGTCGATCCCGTCGAAGCCCTCCGCGCTGAATGACAGATGTCTTGTACTCCAATAATTGTGAGGGCCCGCCGTAGGGGCGGAGCCTGCCCCGCCCCCCCACGCCACCGCTTTAGATTGCGGCACTTTGCAGCGGTCTTGTTACTTGAGGAGTGGCTCTCAAAGTCATTTTCCACGCCCTCGCCTGCGCGATGCATATTACGTGAAGCATGAGGAAGAGCGGCACGAGGAAAGTAGGAATAAGGCTGAGTGGCAGCACCGTCATGGCCACCACTGAGGGACCGTGAGGCATAAGCAAACCTGCCGTCGTGCCCAAGCTCACGGCCGTAATCAGGTCCAGTATTCCAAGCATCTGCCAAACGATGAAACTGCTGCGATGAGCAGGCTCCGCAAGCTTCCACGCGACAAAGCCAGCCGTCGCTCCGATGAACATGTCTCCATATCCCGCTGGTAGAGCAAAGATCGCTGGTAGCACGTTCCGCGCCTCCAGCAGAACAAACGTAAATCCCACAATTCTCCAGGACTGTATAGAGGTCAAAATTCTCGGGTTTAGAGATAATGCGAAGCGTCGAAATTTTTCCGACCCCGCAAACCACAACGAAAATACAACCATCGGCGTCAGCGAGGCCACGGCAACTCCAAGTCCGAACCGGCCCGATCCATTCTTGAATAGATCCAAGGCCGAAGCGGTCAGAGCCGCGACGAACCAAACGACGAGTAGTCCAGCAATGATCTTTCCATACTTGTTCATAGCGATCCTCCTTGTGTCTTGACTAGCTCTGTTACTTGATGCGTGAGTTCCAATAGGCTCCTCCAAGCCTTCTGCCCCAGCTTCCGGCGAAGTCGCGATTGAACTTTCTCCCACACCGGCAGCACCCGCTTGAGCTTGATCTCTCCGGCGCTGGACAGCCGTATCCAGCGTTCTCGCCGGTCTTCGCCGCGGTGTTCGGCGACCCACCCCTTCCGGCTCATGATTCCCAACGTCCGAGTAAGACTGGTGCTGTCCATCGCAAGCATCTCGCCGAGCTGCCCCTGGGACACTTCTCCCGCGAGCGACAAAGCTTGCAGGATGGTGAACTGCGTCGCCCGCAACCCCACTGAGCGCAGCGCCTCTTCATAAAATTGCGTGAGTGCACGCGACGTCCGGCGGAAGTTCCCGCACATGCACGGCAGTTCCGGCAGGAGTGTTTGGCTCATAGCGAGATAGATGCATATACATCTATCTTGGTTATACGGATTCTCTGCTCTAGATGGCGATTGCCATTCCGTCGACTAAGGATGCCAGCCAATTTCCTCAAACCGACGCTGTTTTATTGGCGGCCCACTGTCCCTGCACAATTAGTCGCCTAACCAAATATTTCATCCGGATAGGTATTAGAGAAGGTGCCGCTTGCGGAGAGCGGCTAACCGCTAAGCCAAATCCCACCCCGCAAGGGAACCCTCACAGGGCAAGCAGCAGGACAACTCTTCGCAGGTGCACTGATCTTGGAATCATGCGTCCCTTTCCGGCCGGCCGTCTCTTCAGCGCTTGTCGGTTTGCAGTTCGTATTCCAGGCAATACATACCGCGTTTCTGAAGTGTGGTCAGCGCGCTACCGCGAGCGCTCGGTGCTCGGCCGACGAGACGCGAACTGCCGTCTTAATCGCGGTATCGGGATTGAGGGAAATCGGGTCAATTCCCCGCTCCATCAGCCACTCTGCGAATTCCGGGAAGTCGGAAGGCGCTTGTCCGCAAATGCCGATTGGCTTTCCCGCCGCGTGTGCGAAGTCCTTGGGGATCTGAGGGCCGAGCAACTCGGTTTGAACAGTAACGGTCGCGCGCGTTGTTTGCGCCACAACGAACTGGCTCCTGAGAACGGCGCTAATGGAACATACTAAGACAGGAACTGCAAGGCGACCAAAGGAATCTCCCTGCGTTCTCATCTTGGGCTCCTATACGGAACATATAGACGCTGCCACGGCAATGTTGAACAGACTGTCCCGCAAGTCATTGCCCTTCCATCGCATGCATCGCTACCCATCGCGAGATACTGCAGCCATTCGTCGAGGGGTGGATTCCAGCACCGAGTTTTGTGAGCTCCATCCGCTAAGGGGAGCCGATGCGTTTCGCCAGATCTGGCGCCAACTGTTGGAAGTGCCTCACGTTGAAAGTATGAATGCGCTGGCAATCTGATTCCCTGGCGCACCGTAAATCGAGAGCATCATATATCCGCCCCCCCCCGATCCATCAATTCTCAGCGCACTCCCGAATTGTCTCGCAATACATTTGCAGCGTGATTGTGACGATTTCGAAAGAAGGCTGAATGTTAGCGTGCAAAAGCTGCCATGCTTCCGCCGGATAAATGGCTGGGCTGAATGGCGTGCGCGTGAGGACTGCATTGACCTCGGAAAGACCGTAACCGCTGACATATCCCTCCAATCTTTTCTCCTTAACAGATTCGAGAGCCAGGATGGACTGACTGTGATGTGGATGGCCCGCGACGGAGGCCGCCAGCAAAACCGCGGTATCAAAGTACACCCTCATAAACCGGATGCGTCTTTGATCCGATCTTCACGAACGGAGTCAACGAGGTCGTCCCAGTCAAAACCTCGCGGTGCCCTGCCAAGATGAACCCACATGCCATTCTCGTTAACCATTGACGGGCGTTGGTCTACGGGTTTAAGGAGTACGCCTTCCGGGCGCTCCTCAATTTCCAGGTCGCTTCCCTGGCGCAGCCGGAGCCGGTCCCGAACCGGCTTAGGAAGGATAATACGGCCGGCTTTGTCAATTTTGAGGTTCATACCATTCCTAATGGCAATAGATTGAGGGCTTATACGAACGAGCGGGTCAGCGGCCGTCGCCCATGTTGTTCCTGTTGCTGAGCACTGCCGGTTTATCAAGGGAGCCCGTCGCGGCGACGCCTGTAATGAGCCGCGCTCCTCTGCTAAACGTCAGGTACTCAAAGCCCCACTGGATGAAGACTAAAACACGATTTTGGAATTCCACGATATACATTAAGTGGATAAACAGCCACACGACCCATGCGGGCAAGCCTGACAGATGGAAACCGAATATGTTTGCGACTGCTGCGGCGCGGCCAATAACGGCCATATCTCCCTTATTGAAATAGCGGAATGGCTTTGTATCCCGCTTCCCTATTGCACGAGATCGAATCGTCCGCGCGGCGTAAGCGCCTCCTTGTATGGCCACTTGCGCGACACCTGGCAGTGGTTTTCCCTCCTCGTCCAGAGAAAGAGCCAGATCGCCAACAATAAAGATGTCGGCGTAGCCTGGGACGGTGAGATCCGCAGCCACTTTGATCCGGCCAATTCGATCCGTCTGCGCTTTGGTACGTTCAGCAAGTTTTCTGCCGAACGCATTCGTGGTGACACCGCCGGCCCAGAGCACTGTTTTTGCTGCAAGGCGTCTTGATTCGTCGCCGGACTTGTAGGTAACGCCGGCGGCATCGATCTCCGTAACCATCACTCCCTTGGTCACCTCGACGCCGAGGCGGGATACCAGCTTTTCCGCCTTGGCCGAGAGATCCTCGGGAAACGCATTGAGGACGCGCGGTCCGCCTTCCATCAGTATGATGCGTGCTTCGCGCGGGTTGATGTGGCGAAAATCATTCTTGAGTGTTTCATTCGCGATCTCCGCGAGCGCACCCGCGAGTTCCATCCCGGTAGCGCCGGCTCCCACGATCACGAACGTCAGCCACGCCCGCGCTTCTTCCTCGGAGTTCGAGCGCTCCGCGCATTCAAACGCGTAAAGAATTTTGTGCCGGATGGCAGTCGCTTCTTCGATGGACTTCAGGCTGGGTGCCCACTCCCGCCATCCATCGTTGCCGTAATAAGAGCTCTGGGATCCGGTCGAAACGATCAGCGAGTCATAGCCGATAGTCGCGCCGTCCCTCAAAATGATACGCTTCCCATCCGGGTCGATATCCGCAGCTTCCCCCAATAAAACTTGCGCATTTTTCTGTTTGCTGAGGACTCCGCGCAGGGGAGCTGCAATCTCGCCGGGCGACAAAGAGCCTGTGGCAACCTGATAGAGCAAAGGTTGGAAGAGATGAAAATTGCGCCGGTCGATTAAAATTACGTCTACAGGAGCACGTTTGAGTTTTTGAGCGGCGTTTAAACCGCCAAATCCGCCGCCCAGGATTACGACTCGCTGCTTTTCTCCCATTGCGATCGCTCCCTGGAACACAACCTCGCTTTGCTTAGTATCATCTCACCTACCGTAATTTTCTTGGTTAGGATGTTCGCGTGGCAACTAAAAATACAAGGAAACCTTATGCCCCTCCAACCTGTTTTCATGACTGTTCGAACGGCTACTCCGGCCAAAATTTCGGCGGCAGGGAGAGCGCGGCTGTACAACGGTACCGGTTGACATGAAAAAGCAGTCGATTCCAAAAACGCAAAATCGCGAGCAGATGGAGCGCAATACGCTGAGGCTGCTGTGTTCCGTGCTCGTGAAGCCCGGTACGCGACTGGAGATTTGCCGCGTATTGCATTCCACTGATTTTCTGGACCCGCTACGCAGAGCTGTGTTTGAAGAAATTCAGGCGGCAGGTTTGATGAGTTCGAAACAGCTACGGGCATCGCTGCCGGCGCTCATGACCGGCCGCGGTTTTCCCGAATTCGATTTACACAAGCTCCTGGCGCCAAAGCTCGCGACGGAAGCGGAGATCGAACAACTCTTCGCGAACACTCTTTGCCTGATGAAACTCGGCGGGTCAGACAAGCCGGCCTTTTTTGCACCCCGTGCCGATGTCCAAAACTAGTCGTCGTATTCCACTGCTGGCGTCTACAGATTCAGGTGGTCGTAATTTCCAACACTTTTTCGTGACGACGCCGCACCTGTTCGTGTACTCGCAGGCTTCTCCCACACTCCGGGAATTACCAGCGAGCACTTGGGGCAAGCGCCATGCAACAGGCGATTCTCGAGCACATCATGCCAGGAACGCCGGATCAGCAACTCGCCACACTTGGGGCAGGACGTACTTCCGCCATCACTGAAGATATTTCCTTCGTAGACGTAGTGAAGTCCCGTTTCGAGGGCGATAGCCCGTGCGCGGTGAAGAGTCTCTGGCGGCGTCCGCGGCTTGTCTTGCAGCTTGAAATCGGGATGGAACGCCGTGAAGTGCAGGGGCACGTCGGCCCCAAGATGCGCCAATATCCATTCGGAGAGCTTGCGCGTTTCCGCAGGATCGTCGTTCAAGGTAGGAATGATTAGATTTGTAATTTCAAACCAGACCTTTGTTT
This sequence comes from Candidatus Acidiferrum sp., assembly GCA_041486245.1. Taxonomy (GTDB): domain Bacteria; phylum Acidobacteriota; class Terriglobia; order Acidiferrales; family UBA7541; genus Acidiferrum. Next base: position 5,249 of record JBGPLB010000020.1, on the reverse strand, counting down.
CTTGCTTCAGCCACTCGAGGGTCTTCAGCACGGGTTCCAGGTGCGTCAAAGTAATCTTTCCGTAGAAACCTTCCGTGAATCCCTTCAGATCGATGTTGGCCGCGTCGATGTGGTCATAAATGTCGTGAAACGCCTCGTAGGTGATGTAGCCATTCGAGACCATCACTGTTTTCAGCCCGTACTCTTTGGCGGCTTGGCAAATATCCACCACATATTCGCCCCAGATGGTCGGCTCGTTATACGTGAAAGCGATCGAATCGCAACCATGTTGAAGAGCTAACAATGGAACAGCTTCCGGCGCAACAGGCTGGGAATGGACTTGATCCTGTCTCGACTTCGAAATGTCCCAGTTCTGGCAAAAGAAACAGCCCATGTTGCAGCCTGCGGTCCCCATACTGAACACGCGCGTCCCGGGAAGAAAATGATTCAGCGGTTTCTTTTCGATGGGATCGACTTGCAAGGCCGCGGGCGCACCGTAGCCCAAGCTATAGAGTTTGCCGCCCTGATTGACGCGGATGAAGCAAAACCCTGATTGTCCCGAATGGATGTGGCAATGGCGAGGGCACAGAAAGCAGTGCACGCGGCCGCCAGGCTCCGGCTCCCACCACTGTGCTTCGTGCAGTTGCTCCGTTTTCTGGAGGATGTTCAGTTCGCTCACGAACGGATCCTCCTTCCTATTTCATCATACGCCTACGAGAACGCAGGAGCGCTCTTTTGATGATTGCCGCGTTAGAAAGCCGTGTTAGAAAAAGGAAGCTGAAAATTAGGCGTGCCGCCGGATTTGCCGCTGAACGCGGCGGCGTTCCGCGGCCCAGTCCACGAAATTCATCATATTGGACCGGTACTTCCAGGAGAGGTGCAGGAATTTTCGAGCGTCCAGGTTTGCGGCTTCTTTACCCAGAAAAGTCTCAAACCGCCAGCGAAGGTAGGGACTCTTCCAAGGCATCAGGCGATACCCGCGAGCAACGTTCCAGTAGTATTGCAGTGTCTTAAACATCGGTCGTACACGGGCTGCTGGGCCCGCTCCCAAGATTCGTTCGTCTTAGCTTCCCCCCATCGGAGTGGACAGATGCTCATGCACGAGCACCCACCCGGATGGGCGTTTTTCCCAAATTCCTGTATAACGAATGTCTGCTTCTACATTCTTGCTGTCTTTTGTTTTTTCCGATAAGTGCATGGTAACCGTAGTCCACGCCACCGTCCCATGCCGCCTTACTTTCAGATCCTTCCCGGCACTGAGCGTTCCGCTCTCCATGTTGTCGAAAATCGCCTTCTGCACCCCGTCGTGATATTCCTTCCAACTGTGATAGGAAAATGGCGCGAGGTCATAAAATACAAGACCGTTCTCTTTTGCATAAAATCGCGCAGGGTTTTCCGCGTTGCCCGTACTCCAGGCCGCACAATAGGCGTCGATCAGCTTGCGGAACGTAGCCTCGTCAGTGGCCTTTTGTTGAGCGCGAGCTCCCACAAACGTAAGCAAACCGCCCGCGAGTGCGAGCGCGACATATAAGAGCCAGCGCCATCGTTCGCCGCGTCTGGCGTTTACAATCTCTGTTTGCAAGTCCGTCTCCGTCCCCAGCAGGTTTGTTCCAGCATTGGGTGCAAAAAAAGCGGACACTCTGTGAGGCATACCCTACGGCGTCTCACACGATTTTGCAAGAGGGGCCTAGTACCCGTCTCTAGCACGCAGCCTTTGACCGTCTTCCACCGATGCCAGTCGCCATTGGCCGGTAAAACCGGCCTGCTTGCCGAATACCAAATGCACGCTCCCCCAGAGGCCGCTATATTCGCGCTGGGCAGTCATAACGCCCGATCTGGAGGACAGCATGGCAACGCGGCAAGCGGCGGGGCACAAAAAACAGAGACTAAACTGGGGAAGGGCCTTCGTGACGGGCGGACTGGCAGTTCTGCTGGCTGACATCGCTTTCCTCGCGCAGCCACTTGGGTTGCTGGTTGAACGCCTGAGAGACGGACTCTTTGGCTTCGTCCCCGCTCTCGGCCTCTCCTTCTTGACTGCGGCCCGAGCCATCGCGTTTCATCAGATCGACTACTTCTCACTCATCTCCCGTATCTTGGTACTATTCTCTGCCATGACAGCCATAATCGTGGGGTTTGTCCTGCTAAGATCGCGCACCGCCCAAGTGGGAGCAGAGCAATGGCGCGCATCCGCATCCGGTGAACGGGAGGCTGACAATGGATCGTCGCGATAAGCGTCAGCGGTTGATTGCCGGGCTCATGATCCGGGGCCAAGGACAGCCCGAATCCTCGCGTGTTGGGCTGGTTTGGGGCGCTTTAATTGTCGCGGTAGGCGTTGCCCTTTTGCTCGATCACATGGGTTTCATCGCCATCGGCTCGCTCTTCCGTTTTTGGCCTATGATCCTCGTTTTCTTCGGCGTCGGACACCTTTTCACTCGCTCGAATCGCGTTTGGGGAGTGATTCTGATCGTCGTTGGAACGATCTTCCAATTGAACAATCTGAGCATCACCCATCTCCGTTTCGCCGATATGTGGCCCATTGCGATCATTGCGGTCGGCCTGCTGCTTATGTGGAGCGCCATGAAACCGCCCGTCGTTTTGAAGGACATCGGCGGGACCGGCGACACCGCCGATGTTCTCGAAGCGGTAGCCATCTTCGGAGGCACCGAACGGCGCATCAATAGCCAGACCTTTAAAGGTGGAAGAGTCACATCTATTTTTGGTGGCGTCGAGCTCGACTTCCGCGATGCGAATATCGATGGGGACGAAGCCACCTTGGACGTCAACTGCATCTTTGGCGGCGTGGAGATTCGCGTACCTGACAGATGGAATGTCCACTCCAGGAGCATCCCCGTGCTTGGCGGCTATTCCGACAAAACCAGGCTTTCGGCTGCGCCACCCCAGGACTCACCGAACGACAAGAGAAAAACACTGATAATCACCGGAACGGTTATTTTTGGAGGCGTGGAGATCGGCAACTGAGCGGTCTCTTTCCGGAATCCCGATATGGACGGCCGCGGGAAAACTCTATGCCCTTCCTGATCGATAGGCTTCTCAGTGGAAATCCAGGTTCTCCAAACTTGGACTTCATGCCCCACGCTGCGTGTTTGCGCGGCAACGGAACTGGCTGCGTGGAGGTACAAATTCTGCGCTTAGCTGGGTTTCCACGAGTCACCAGTCACCAGTCACGAGTCACCCCCCACCTTGTACCTTCACTCCACCAGCTTCGGAACTTGGGCTGATGCATCCCCTTCTCACACCGATTAACAGGCTTGGCCTTTACCTGCTTGCGTGGGTTCCGCTTGCCGGGATTCTGACTTATCTGATAGCCGTGCCCGGCAAGTTGGGCTGGCTCGATGCAGCGGTCTTGATCATCCCGCTCTGTCTGGTCTATCAGTTTGTTTGCCTGTCTGCGTGGTATTCCTGCAAAGCAGCGCCAATTCAGAAGAGCACTGGCCAGCGTCTCTGGCTTACCCATGTCATTGCCGCCGCAATTCTCAGCCTCCTCTGGGTGCTCCTTGCAAGACTGCTTGCCTATGCCCTTTCACAGATGCCGCCGTTCCAGGGGCTTAACCTTCGCTTCGCCTCTCAGTTATCAGTCCTGTTCGGAGCCGGATTCCTGCTCTATCTCCTGTCGGTTGCTTCTCACTACGTCATCCTCGCAATCGAGGATTCCAACAAGGCGGAGGCTCGCCTGCAGGAGACCAGCCTTTTGGCGAGGGATGCGGAATTGAAGGCCCTCAAGGCCCAGGTGAATCCGCATTTTCTTTTCAATAGCCTCAATTCCATCAGCGCGCTCACAAGCGTCGATCCCGCGAAGGCTCGCGAAATGTGCATTCTGCTTGCCGAGTTTTTACGCATGACCTTGGGGCTCGGCGAGAAAGCAAGCGTGCCACTCTCGGAAGAACTCTCTTTGCTCCATCGCTATCTCGCGATCGAGAAAGTGCGGTTCGGCGCCCGTCTGCGGATGGAGGAAGACATTCCGGAAGGGACTAAGTCGGTGCAGCTGCCGCCTCTTCTGCTTCAGCCGCTCGTCGAAAATGCCGTCACGCATGGAATCGCGAATCTACCCGACGGAGGAAGCGTCCGTCTTTCGGGCCAAAGTCGCGATGCGCGTATTTCCCTGGCCATTGAGAATACCTTCGATCCAGAGTCGACGCCCATGCGGAAAAGCGGCCTCGGCTTGAAGAATGTTCGTGACCGGCTTGAGGCGAGGTACGGAAAGGAAGCGAGCATGCGTGTCACCACAGAAAACGGAAATTTCCGAGTCGAGTTGTCCTTCCCGGCGGATACCGAAGAGGTGAAGAGTTGAGCAAGAAGGACGAGAACCGGATCACGGCGCTCATCGTGGACGATGAAGACCTGGCGCGCCTTGTCCTTCGCGAGCTGACTCAAACGCATCCAGAGATCGAGGTAGTCGCGGAGTGCGGTAACGGCTTTGAAGCCGTGAAAGCTGTCGCCGAGCACAAGCCGGACCTGATCTTTCTGGACGTGCAGATGCCCAAGCTCTCCGGATTCGACGTGCTGGAACTGATTGGCACGGACACGCCCGTCATTTTCGTGACCGCCTACGACCAGTACGCCATGCGCGCATTTGAAGTGCACGCCGTCGACTATCTTCTGAAGCCGATAGGACGCGACCGCTTCGAGGCCGCCCTCGAGCGCGCGAAATCACGCTTGAACGAAAAGATGCCGCCTGCACCAGAGTTGGCCGCCGCGGCGCGCCCACCCAAACAGTTTCTGGAACGCATCGTCGTAAGAGACGGGACACGCGTTACGCTGATCCCCGTGGGAAAACTCGACTACGCGGAAGCCCAAGACGACTACGTGGCACTGGCCAGCGAAGGCAAGAAACATCTTAAGCAGCAAACCATCGCCAGTCTCGAAGCATGCCTCGATCCAGTACTGTTCGTGAGGGTCCATCGTTCCTATGTCGTGAATTTTGAGCGTGTAGTGCGTATTGAGCCGTACGGAAAAGATAGCCGCCTGGCGATACTCGCGGATGGGACGCGTCTTCCGGTGAGCCGCACAGGCTACGCCCGCCTGAAAACGCTCCTAGATCAACGCACCTAGCAGTTCTTTCGCACCACTCAACCTCGAATTCCTAAGCCTGCGGCCACAAAGAGACATGACTTTCTTTAGGTTTTTGCACTACTCACTATCCACTACTCACTTTTCCCTATTCCAACCGCCGCACCCAAATCCGCGACGTAGCCGGCTTCCCCAAATGCATAGTGTGGCCATCCGAGCGCAAAGTCATGGTCTCGTCGTAT
>JBGPLB010000019.1:0-37073 GCA_041486245.1 Candidatus Acidiferrum sp. | reverse complement strand
TCCCGCAGAGGACGCGGGATTTCCACTTTCCCACAGTCCCAACAACCACCCTACTGTCTCGCTTTGAGGAGAACAGAAACCAAATGCAAGCGGACACATCACCTGCTAACAAAAGCGGACATCTCGATTTGCTAACAACAGGAAAACAAGAGGTGTATCAGTTTCGATGGAAATCTTGGGTGACACCACCCAAATAAGGAGCACGCATGTCCACGATCCGCCTCCACCAGACAACCACCTCGGCCAATCAGAAGCCGATGTCACGGAAGGCTCGGGGGGCATCTGGGAACGCCTGCGCTACGACTGGTCCGATCCCAACCGCGTCGTCCTCACGACGACCGACTCCAATACGTGGGGAGGCGCGTCGGGCCACACCTACACCTTCAAGCGTCAGGCCAACGGCACGACCGACATTGATGTGGTCGTCGTACGCGACGGCAAGAATCTCAAGGGATGGATGCTCGGCTTCGTGCTCGGTACCATCGGCAGGCGGGTTTTGGAAAGGGCGTTTGAAAACTCCGTCAAGGCCATCGAAGCCCGGAACGGGGCGGCGAGAGAGGGCCTTTCTCGTGCGATGAACGCGTAGTTCTGATTTACCTGGCTAGTCGGGGCATATGCAACGGTAAAGGTATGGCGGACGACGCCGTTGGACGTAAACTCTCTTCATGACGCTCAGCCTTTGTACACCAAGCGCTCTTCCTCCGACCTATGCATTCAGAACTTATCAGGGCAAGCGGTTCTAGACTGCTGCTATTTCGGGGAGTTTCTTAATAGCCTCTTCAAGCAGACCCCACCATACAATAGAAAACTAGAACGCCATTCCACCTTTCCAGTTGTACTCGGGCCGCGCGAAATTTGCTCGGCAAGCTCAACATAGTGAATGCCGTTCCACTACTAACATGCAATAATAACCGGCGATGGGTCTTCGAAACTCGTACCGAATTTTGAACTAAGTCAGAGGTCTTCCTTGAGGCCGGGCGTTTCCCGTTGTTGCATCCATGCAGGCCCTTCCTCTCATCCTCGAAGGAGATTTCATGAATGCAATTTACCGCCGGGTCGCTCAGACAGCATTCTTTTTCGCGCTTTTGAGTCTCGCGAGCTTGACCGCACAGGCGCAAACTTACGTATTTGGAACAGCTAGCTATTCCGCGCCGGGTCTCAGTTCTACTTCTCCTCCGCAAGGGAACGCACCGATCGTTACGGCAGACTTCAACGGTGACGGCATCCCCGATATTGCCATCCTTGGATCACTCTCAGGCGGCCCGGCTCTTTCAATCTTTCTGGGCAGGCCAGACGGATCTTTCGCTCCAAGAGTGGATTATCCAGTTCAGGCGACCGGATTCACGGTTGGGGATTTCAACGGGGACGGCAAACTCGACGTCGTCGTTGTCACTTACGGCTACACAATCACCGGGAGCATTCTCTTGGGGAATGGTGATGGGACCCTCCAACCTCCTGTCCCACTGAATCAGAACATTGGCAGCGGCTATTCAGCGGCGGCTTCAGGAGATTTCAATGGGGATGGCAAGCTGGATCTGCTACTTCTGACCGCTGATTTCGGAGGGGGAGCCACGATGGCCATCCTTTTCGGTAACGGAGACGGGACTTTCCAGGCGCCGGTCACTTACTCCCTGCCGATAGCCCCCTACCTCGTCCTGGACGACTTCAACGATGATGGCAAGCCAGACATAGCAATCTGCGGAGGTCTCAACGGAGGCGTGGTATCGATCCTAATCAACAATGGAGACGGGACATTCAAAAGCCCTGTAAATTACAGCGTCGCTGGCAACGTTCAGGCGCTAGCGGCTGCGGATCTCAATGGCGACGGCAAACTCGACTTGGTGGTTCCCTCGGGGGGAACTTCCGCGACCATTTCCGTGCTGCTGGGAAATGGTGACGGAACCTTTGATTCTCCCATCGTATACACTAGCAATCTCCTCAGCATTTACACGACCTCGATTACCGTAGCCGACTTCAATGGTGACGGGAAACCTGATCTGGCGCTGACTGACTTGGAAGGCACCTCCAACGCTGTCGCCATCGTATTGGGAAATGGCGACGGAACATTTCAAAACCCTCCGCTTCTTTACAGCGCCGGTCTGCTACCCGCAGCCGTCGTAAGTTTGGATGTGAACGGCGATGGCAAGCCAGACTTGGCGGTTGCCGGGGGCTACGGGGTTTTGTCGTATTTCTCGCTGACCACGCTTATCAATCGAGGCGATGGAACTTTCGCGAACCCGGCCAACTTTCCTGTCTTACAGTTCCCATACTCGGCTGTCGTCGGCGACTTTAACGGCGACGGACATGTGGACATCGCTACCACCAGTTTCACCCAGACCGGCGGCGTTTCGGTACTACTGGGAAAAGGCGATGGCACGTTTCAGGCTCATTTGGACTCTCCCACTGGACAGTTCCCCACTGCTGTCGCTACCGGAGATTTCAATGGAGATGGCAAGGTAGATCTGGTTGTGGCGAACACGACTCCCACCAGCCAATTGCTTTCCACTCTCATCGGCAATGGCGACGGGACTTTTCAGAACAACATCTCGCAGACCCTATCGGGTATCTTGCGGTCGGTTGCAGCCGGTGATTTCAATGGTGATGGAAAACTCGATGTTGCCGCCGTCATCGACGGTACCAATGCGGTGTCCATCTTTCTTGGACATGGTGACGGTAGCTTTGCTGCTCCGGTCCAGTATCCCATCGGTGCTTCCTCGCTTTTGATCGGTGATTTCAATGGCGACGGCAAACTAGACTTGGCGGCCGCGACCGGTAATGGAATCGCCATTCTTCTTGGTGACGGCAACGGGACGTTCCAGCCGTTCAGCCTCGTTTCGTCCTTATCGTCCGTTAGCCCCGGGGACGATTTGCTAGACCTCGCTGACTTTAACAACGACGGCAAGCTGGACATCGTTAAGTGTACGCAGACCAACATCATTAATGTCGCCCTGGGAAACGGCGACGGGACCTTTCGGCAAGCGCTGGGATTTCAGATTCCCGCGATCCTGAATACGGAATCGGCCGTGGTGGGCGACTTTAATGGGGATGGGAAGCCGGACTTGGCATTCGCCAACCAAAGCAGCGATGTCGTGACCATCCTGTTTGGCAACGGTGACGGCACTTTTCAAGGGCACATCGAGTATTCGGTTCCTGAAGTGAGCAACAATTTGAACTTCATGGTAGCAGCCGACTTCAACGGCGATGGCGCGCTCGATATGGCGTTGGCCGATTTGGGGCCTGGCGAGGTCAGCGTTTTCATCAACCAACCCGTCGCGGCCTTCGCTCCTCGTGCACTGAAATTTGTGAATCAGGGCATTGACACGACGAGCCCTGAACAAAGCGTGACGCTGACCAATGGAGGCGCTGCGCCGCTTGCCATCACGAGCATCGCGGCGAGCGGCGATTTTGCCGAGACCAACGATTGCGGGTCGAGTCTGAGCATCGGAAAGGCTTGCAACGTTAAGGTCACCTTTGCTCCCACAGCTGACGGAGTTCGCAGTGGAATGCTCTCCTTCACCGACAACGCGTCAATCGTTCCACAGGCGCTCGTCCTTTCTGGGACAGGGACCGGCGCAGGCTTCCTGATCAGCTCAGCCCCCGGCTCATCCGCTTCGCAGACTGTCAATGCGGGGCAAATGGCGAGTTACTCGCTCGTGTTCACGCCCGAAGGCGGCTTCAACGGCACCGTCACGCTGTCGTGCTCCGGTGCACCGACCGGGGCGAACTGCACGGCGACGCCCACATCCCTCCCGCTGACCGGTACGTCGGCGGTGACGGCGACGATCAATGTCGCCACAACCCGTGTTGCTTTCGCGCCCCCTGTTTCAGAATCAATGCCCGCGCGGCCAATCTCTCTCCGGTTCCACTTCTTGGGTTGGGTCGGTCCACTCCTGGCGACTTTTCTCATGCTGGCCCTGCTTGCGATTATCGCTGCTCGTGTCAGGCAGCCAACTCGGCGGGCCATGATGGCAGCAACGATGCTCGTCTTCCTATGGGCGGGCTGTGGTGGCGGCGGTGGAGGCGTAAGCACGGGGGCCCCCCCGCCCCCTCCGGCGCCCTCAGCGATGACCTCGCCGAGCAGCCTCACCTTCAGCTCAGAAAATCAGGGCACCACCAGCCCGGTGCAGAGCGTGATGCTGACCAACGCCGGTAATGCGGCGCTCAGCATCACGGCGATCTCGGTCGGCGGCGCCAACCCAGGTGATTTCCGACAGACCAACTCTTGCGGATCGAGCATTGTGGCAGGAGGGAACTGTTCGATTGGCGTCACGTTCACGCCGACAGCCACAGGCCCTCGCTCAGCCACGTTGAGCATTGGCGACAACGCGACCGGCAGCCCGCAGTCGGTGAACTTGGCCGGTACGGGCGTACCGCCGGCCACGCCGGTGGGCACTTACACAATTACCGTGACCGCGACAAGTGGCGCCCTTGTTCAATCCATGCGTCTGATGCTCACTGTGCAGTAGGAGTGAGGAAGTTTTCGCACTTATGGTGGTATTGGTCCAAGTACGAGCGGCTGTTTGCCGGATATAGAAGACTCTATCCCGATGAGGGCCTTCTCCGGAGAATTCGCGTTCTTGCAAACTAGGCGGACTGCAGCGTTGGACGTAAACTCTCTTCATGGTGTTCAGTAAACGGCTTCGCGAGGGAATACGTCGCGGGGAGATCACCTGCAGTGTGCGGATCTGGATGAGTCCCCGCGTGCGGGTCGGCGCGCGGTACCGGATGGAGGAAGGCGAGATTGAAGTCGATTCGATTGAGCCGATAGGGTTTCCAGATATTACTCCTGAACTGGCGCGCGAGTCTGGATTCCTTGGCGTTCTGGACCTGCTCAAGGTCGCGAAACATGGCCGTGGGGAGAATATTTATTTGATTCGGTTCCACTACGTGCGGCGGCGCGCCAAGCGAAAGGGTCAGCGTAAGTCTGGTTAGAACGTCGAATGGATTTTGCGTGGTCCCTTCTTGGTTGAAAAGTCGTGCCGGTAGGAACATGTCCGGTTACGCGACTCCACGGGCCAGTGGACTGAGACAATCGCGATTTCGCACAATGGGCCGTGTGACCGTGATTACTTCCGGTTTTGCCCGTTGACTAGGCCTTATGCGACGATGTTCGCGCCTATACTCGGCGCTCTGCTCATCAAGAGTTAGCGCCCAGGTTGCGGCACGCGGCATCTAATTTTTGAATCTGTGGTGATGCCGGACGCAAAATGCATTGGATGTGCAACCATGATTGAATCTTCTGATCTGCGGTTGATGAGAATTCCCCTCAGCCACGGAGCCGGGCGTATACCGGCGCTAGGCTTTGGCACCTTAATTCCGGACGCAGCCTTGACGATCACTGCGACCAGAGAGGCCCTGGAAGCCGGATTTCGACACTTCGATTGCGCGGAACGTTACGGGAATGAGCGCGAGGTTGGCAGGGCGTTGGAGGCGGGACTTGCGGCTGGAGGAATTCCGCGCGAAGAGATTTTTGTTACCACAAAGCTGTGGAACTCCAATCACCGGCCTGCGCGTGTCGAACCGGCTTTTGAGGCGAGTCTAGGAAGACTCGGGCTCAACTATCTGGATCTTTATCTCATTCACACTCCATATGCGTTTCAGCCCGGGGATGAGCAGGATCCGCGGGATCAAGAGGGCAATGTCCTTTACGACCGCGGCGTGACTTTGCTCGATACCTGGGGGGCGATGGAGCGTCTCGTGGACCTTGGCAAATGCCGGGCCATCGGACTTTCAGACATCACTTTAGACGACCTGAAAACCATCCATGAATCTGCGAGAATCAAGCCAGCCGTGGTCCAAGTCGAATCGCATCCGTATCTGCCGGAAACGGAGCTTCTGGAATTCTGCAAGGAGAATGGCGTTGTATTTTTGGCTTTTGCGCCATTAGGTCACGGAATGAGGCCGGGGCTGCTTGAAGATCCAGTGATTTCGGGTATCGCCGCGCGAGTTGGAAAAACGCCGGCGCAGGTGCTGCTGGCTTGGGCGATGCAGCGCGGCACGGCTTTGCTTACTACTCCCAGGAGTGCAGCCCGCGCGCGAGAGAATTTCGACATCTCGGCTCTTCCTGCAGACGCGCTTGACGAAATCAATCGAATTCAGACCAGACAGAGGCTGAATGAAGTGGTGAAAACCGGCGTGCCGGGTTTCATTCCACAAGGTAGATAAACATGGAAGCGAATTCGCAGCTGGAGCAGTCCATGCAAGAGGAACAAATCCGTGCGGCCTTGGATGCGCACTGGCAGGCTTCGGCAGCCGGCGATGCAAACGCGGAGCACGATATTTACGATGACGACGCTATTTGTGATTATCCCCAGTCGGGCGAGCGAATCCTCGGGAGGAGCAATTTGCAGGCATTACGGAGTCATCATCCCGGCAAACCCTCCGGCTTCAAGGTCAAGCGGATTCTGGGAAACGGGGATCTCTGGATCACGGAATACACAATCACGTACCAGGGGAAAGTGGCATACACGGTGAGTATCATGGAGTTCCGCAACGGCAAGGTTGTCCACGAAACACAGTATTTCGCGGATCCCTTCGAGGCGCCGGCTTGGCGGAGGCAATGGGTTCAGCAGAGCGCGTGACACTGGGTAGCTAGCCGTTTTCGACGCGGGCCTTTATATCGGAGTAGGCCGCATCGATTAGGCCGCTTAGCGCTGCGGCGTTTGTGGGCGTTCCCGGTTTCAGCTTTACGTGGCGCATAAACTTGCCGGTGCCTTGCAGCAGGCGCGCCGGATCCGGCAGGGCTGCGCCGTGAAAGAAGCCCACGTTTACGTGCGAGCTGAATACATTCACATAGCCGAACGGCGCATCTCCCAAACATGCAACCGGACAGCCGTCATGCAAAAGCTCGCGGACTTCGTCGCCGCACTTTCGCATCACTTCAAACCAGTGACGCGCGATGGCTCCAAATTCACCGGCATGCTGTTTCATCCAGGCATCGATGGCGGGGTCCCGCTCGACAGCGCCGTTGAATCGCAGAAAATCCGTTTTCATCGTCGCTCGCCTTATCGGGACCTGGGGAGCAAGCGCCTTAGCCGTTGCACCCAGGCATTCCAATCCCGGCTCCAGTTTGCAGAGATCTCCTGTCGGAACGCGAATACAACAACGAGGTACGATACGATGATGATTGTGCTCACCATAGAAAGTGGCCAACGCCAAAGTCGTGAATGAAACGTCTCAAGTAACCCTGATGCGGCTCCAAAATAGATCGCGCCGATGAGTATGAGTAGGCGTTGGCGAGGAGTGTCTTCATCTCTTCGATTCAGTCCCCACAAGAGAAGAAACAGAAGGCCCCCGGAGAAGCCCGCATTTGTTAAGGCGTGTCCCCATTCGGCCCAACTGCCCATTCTCGCTCCTCCAGAATTAGTTGATACTTTACCCCTGCAAGGCAATGCACACAAATCTCCTGCGGAGGCGCATGTCACAGATTTCAGGACTGGTTTCATCTCGAGCTAACTGCTAGTGCCTGATAGACGCTAACCGGAAACTGAGCCGCTGCCCAGTGGAAGAAAACGGAAACCCTTCCAGGGGGAAGCGGTTGAGCGATTACGAGGATTTGGATTTTTCGAGGGCTTCGGTTAGTGCGGGCATGATTTCGAAGATGTCGGCGACGACGCCATAGTCGGCGATTTCGAAGATGGGGGCGTTGGAGTCTTTGTTGATGGCGACGATGGTGCGGGCGCCTTTCATGCCGACGACGTGCTGGATGGCGCCGCTGATGCCGAGGGCGAGGTAGAGTTTGGGGGCGACGGTTTGGCCGGAGCTGCCGATTTGGCGCTCCATGGGGAGCCAGCCTTCATCGCAGATGGGGCGGGAAGCCGCGATTTCTCCGCCGAGAGCTTTAGCAAGCGCTTCGGCTTGGGGGATATTTTCGGGGGCTTTGATGCCGCGGCCTATGGAGACGATGATGGGAGCTTGCGTGAGGTCGACGGCGGATTTGGCTTCTTTGAAGAGGTCGAGGGGCTTGGTGCGAATTTGATCGGCGCTGAGCGTGACGGCAAAGGCGTTGATGGGAGCTTTGCCGGACGGATGCGCGGCGAGAAGATCGGCGCGGAAGGCTCCGGATTGGAAGGAGGCGAACCAGGGAGCGGCGCCTTGAAAGGTGACGTCAGCGGCGGTTTTGCCTTGAAACATTTGGCGGACGAAGACGAGTTTGCCGGATTCATGGCGGTAGCCGATGCAGTCGCCGATCATTCCTTTGCCGAGAGAGGCGGCCAGCTTGGGGGCGAAATCGCGGACCTGGTAGGTGTGGGGGAAGAGGACGAGGTCGGGCTTGGCGGAGTTGATGACTTGCTTCAGGGCGACGCAGAAACCATCCGGCGTGTAGGCTTCGAGCAAGTCGTGTTCGACTCGGAGGACTTCGGCGACGTTTTTGGCGGCGAGCTCATCGGCGAAGGCAGCGACGCCTTTGCCGATTACGAGCGCGCTGATGGTGCTTGAAGTGTCCTTCGCGATTTGCTGGGCGGCCGCTAAAGTTTCAAAGCTGGCGTTGTTCCACTTGCCTTGGCGCAGTTCGGTGATGACCAGGAGTTTCATCTGTCTTTCCTCTTCACGATTCCTTGACGCAAGACGAAGAGAGATTTCTCGCTTCGCTCGAAATGACGGTACTTTGGGCCTGCTTAGATCACCCGCGCTTCGAACTTGAGCTTCTCGACGAGTTTGGTTGCGACTTCCTTCGGAGTGCCGGTGAGGAATTCTGTTTTCTTGGTTTTCGTGGGGACGTAGATTTTTTCGATTTTTTGCGTGGATTCGTGGGAGATGCCGAGAGATTCGCGAGTGATCATGGCGATCTCTTTTTTCTTGGCGGCCATGATGCCTTTTAGCGTGGCGTAGCGGACTTTGTTGATGCCGGATTGGATGGAGAGGACGGCGGGCAGAGGGCACTCCATGTGTTGAAACCAGCCGGCTTCGAGTTCGCGCTTGAGGCGCATCTTTCCGTCCTGAACTTCGATCTGCATGATGATGGTGGCGTGCGGGAGATCCAAGAGCGCGGCAAGGAGGACGCCAGTCTGGCCGAAGCCATGATCGTCGCTTTGGAGACCGGTGAGGACCAGGTCCACTTTTTCTTTTTTGATGGCTGCGGCCAAGGCTTTTGCGGAGCCTAGCGGATCGAGCTGCGCGAAGTTGTCGTCCAGGATGTGAATGGCGCGATCGGCGCCTTTTGCGAGAGCTTCCTTGATGGTTTGCTTCACACGCTCCGGGCCCATGGAAAGAACGATGACTTCTCCGCCGTGTTTTTCCTTCAATCGCAGGGCTTCTTCGAGAGCGTAACTGTCCGGTTCGTTCATTTCGAAGCCGATGTCGGATTCCTTGATCCAATTTCCGGCGATGGCGAGCGGAGCGTCTTTTGCGGGAACCTGTTTGATGCAGACGATGATGATCACGGAATTAATCCTTAACGCTGAACCGCCGCCGGACACCCACCCTCAAAAACCGAGAGTGAGGCGCCCGCGCCTTAGTTACCGGTCCACCGTTTGAAAATCAAAGCGGCATTTGTGCCGCCGAAGCCGAACGAATTCGAGAGTGCGTAGTCGATGGAGGCCTTGCGGGCGGTGTTCGGGACGTAGTCGAGGTCGCACTCCGGATCAGGCGTTTCGAGATTGATCGTCGGGGGCAGAATCTGATCGCGCAGCGCGAGAACGCTGATGCCGGCCTCGAGGCCGCCGGCGCCGCCGAGGAGATGGCCGGTCATTGATTTCGTCGAGCTGACGGGGACGTTTTTCGCAAAATCGCCAAAGACCCTCTTGAGAGCGCGAGTTTCGATGACATCGCCGAGCGGTGTGGAGGTTCCGTGGGCGTTGACGTAGCCGATGGCCTCCGGCGCGAGCTTGGCATCCTTGAGGGCGGCTTTCATGACGCGGTAGGCACCGTCGCCATCAGCGGCCGGCTGCGTGATGTGGTAGGCGTCGCCGGACATGCCGTAGCCAACGATTTCGGCAAGGATGGGAGCATTGCGTTTTTGCGCGTGCTCCAAGGATTCCAAAATGAGAATGCCTGTGCCTTCGCCGACGACGAAGCCGTCGCGGCCGGCGTCGAACGGCCTGCTGGCGTGAGCGGGATCATCATTGCGAGTGGAGAGCGCTTTCATCGCAGCAAAGCCGCCGATGCCCATCGGAGTAATGGTGGCTTCCGTGCCGCCGGAAATCATCATGTCCGCCGCACCGCGCTCGATGATTTTGAAGGAATCGCCGATGGCGTGGGCGGAAGCCGAGCAGGCGGTGGCGGTGGCGGAATTCGGGCCCTTGGCGCCGTAGCGAATGGAAATGTGGCCGGAGGCGAGATTGACGATGGCGGACGGAATGAAAAAGGGAGAAATCTTGCCGGGTCCGCCCTGGACTAATTTCCAGTGCTCGCGTTCGATGATGTCGAAACCGCCGATGCCAGAGGAGACGTAAACGCCGACTTCGTCCAAATTAGAATCTTCGGGCTTCCAGTTCGCGGATTTGACGGCGAAGTCTGCACCAGCCAGAGCGACCTGGATGAAGCGGCCCATTTTTTTCAATTCTTTTTTCTCGATCCACCGGAAGGGATCGAAGTTTTTGATTTCGCCGGCGATCTTGCAGTCAAAGCCGGTGGTGTCAAATTGCGTGACAAGGCCAACGCCGCTTTGGCCGGCGAGGAGATTTTTCCAGCATTCCTCCGTGCCGATGCCAAGAGCGCAGACCAGTCCAACACCCGTAACGACTACGCGGTGAGTCAACTCTTCAATGCTCCCTGTTGAGGTGATAATTTCGTGGCTTACTTTCCCTTGGCGTGCTTATCGATGTAGTCCACGGCGTCTTTCACCGTGGTCATCTTTTCCGCGTCTTCGTCGGGAACTTCGATTCCGAAGGCTTCCTCGAACGCCATCACCAATTCGACCTGATCGAGGGAATCCGCCCCGAGGTCGTCCACAAAGGACGCCGTCGGCGTGACTTCGGCTTCATCGACGCCGAGCTGCTCGACGATAATTTGCTTTACGCGCTCTTCCACACTGGCCATTCCGGTGTCCTCCGCGATTTTCTATCGCTAGTTGTGCAAAGACGTAGACTAACAACTTATGGGCCCAAACGCCGCCCTATGGACTCGAATTTCCTCTATCAGGCAACCTGCCCATTCTAGACATGGCTTGCGGCAAGGTCAACTTTTCGGTCCTAGCTGCTCAGCTTCTCCAGCACTTCTTCAATCGCCATGCTCAGTTCCACTTGATCTAATGAATCACCGGCGTCGCGCATCGCTTGAACCCTTTCTTCGCTCGTGTCCAACTGCTTTGCGACTAGTTGCCTTAAGCGTGGCCAGTCAGGAATCAGCCTCAGATCTTGATGTTCGCTCATTTGAAACCCTAGTTTTGAACTCTCGGGTCAGGCCAGATACAGACCACCGTTGACGTCGAGGACGTGGCCGGTGATGTAGCCGGCCTCGTCGCTCGCCAAAAACACAATCGCAGAGGCTACGTCGCGGGCCGAGCCCATGCGTCCCAGGGGGATGCGATTCTTCAGTTCGTCCTTCACTTTGTCGGAAAGAACATCGGTCATGGGCGTGGCGATGAAGCCGGGGGCGACGGCGTTGACGGTGATGTTGCGCGATGCGATTTCGATGGCGATGGCTTTGGTCAGTCCGACGAGACCTGCTTTGGCGGCCACATAGTTCGCCTGGCCTGCATTGCCCATTTGCGCGACGACGCTGGCGATGTTGATGATGCGTCCTGCGCGGGCGCGCATCATTGTCGAGAGGGCTTGCTGGATGCAGAGGTACGCGCCGGTCAGGTTGGTGCGAAGAACGGCGTCCCAATCTTCCTGCTTCATGCGCAGGGCCAGGCCATCGCGAGTAATGGCGGCGTTGTTCACGAGAATATCGAGGCGGCCAAATTTTTCGAGGGCTTGCTTGAAGCCAGCCTTAATTTGCTCCGCGTCGGCCACGTCCATTTTTATGGCGAGGGCGTCTCCACCCGCGGCGAGGATGTCCGTTACCAGGGCGGTGAGTTTTTCTTCGTTGCGGGCGGCGACGGCAACCTTTGCGCCCGCCTGGGCCAGCGCGAGCGCGGTTTCGCGACCGATGCCTTGGGAGGCGCCGGTGACCAGGGCTACTTTGTCTCGCAAGCTGAACATTGACATTTATTCCTGAGAAAAACTTCAGAGAAGCCTCATGGCTTCGTCTCGAGCAACAGATTCTGAAACTCTAGGCCGCGTCCGAGCGAGCGCCGGCGATTTTTTCGACTGTGGCGGCCAAACTTTTTTCGTCTTCGACGCTAAGCGTGGCCACGGAACGCTCAATCTGGCGCAAGAGGCCGGCCAAGACGCGGCCTGGGCCGACTTCCACGAATGTGTTCACGCCCTCGTCGATCAGCATGCGGACTGATTCTTCCCAGCGAACGGGCATAGTGACCTGGCGAATGAGGGCTTCGCGAGCTTCGTCGCCCGTCGTAATGCTGTCGGCATCGACGTTGGTCACCAGGGGCACGGATAAATTCGCAAATTTCGTTTGCTTCAAGTCCTGGGCGAGACGCTCCTGCGCCGGCAACATGAGCGCCGAGTGGAATGGCGCAGAGACAGCCAGAATCACGGCGCGCTTCGCTCCCAACTGCGAAGCAATCTCGACGGCGCGTTTTACGGCGCCGGCGTGGCCGGAAATTACCGTTTGCTCGGGCGAATTGAGATTGGCAGCGGAGCAAACTTCTCCCTGCGCGGCGCGCTTACAGGCATCCGCCACAACCGCGGGCGACAATCCCATGATGGCGGCCATTGCGCCTACGCCTGGGGGCACGGCTTCCTGCATATAAGTGCCGCGCTTCCGAACGAGCTGGACTGCGTCGGAAAATGTGAGCGCACCGGCAGCAACCAGCGCGGAATACTCCCCGAGGCTGTGACCCGCGACAAAATCGGGAGTGAGCCCTTTCTCTGCGAGGACGCGATACACCGCAACGGAACAAGTGAGAATAGCGGGCTGTGTGTTAGCGGTCAGCTTCAGCTCGTCTTCCGTGCCTGCAAAGCAGATTTTGGAAATGGAGAAACCCAGAGCCTTATCTGCCTCTTCGAAGACCGCGCGGGCTGCCGGATACTTTTCCGCCAGCTCTTTGCCCATGCCGGGGTATTGCGATGCTTGACCCGGAAATACGAATGCGACTTTGCCCATCGTCAATTCCTCTCTAGAGCCGTCATGCGACAACGCTCGCGGCCGAGAGCTCCTGTTCGATTTTTTCGTTGATGCGCGCGCGGGCGAGACCCGCGGCGACGCGGATGGCGTTCTTGATGGCCTTGGCATTTGAGCGGCCATGGCCGATGACGCAAACGCCGCGTACGCCCAGAAGGGGAGCGCCACCGTACTCCGTGTAGTCAATCGTCTTCCGCAAACCCTTCAGGGCTCCGCGAGAAAAGAGAAATCCGACTTGCGAAGCAAGCGAGCTCTGGATGGACTTCTTCAGCAAACCGAAAATCTGGACGGCAAGCCCCTCGCAGATCTTCAGCGCGATATTGCCGACGAAACCATCGCTCACGATCACGTCCACGTTCCCGGAGAAAAGATCTCCGCCCTCGACATTGCCGACAAAATGGACCGGAAGCTTTTTCAGACGCGTATAGACCTCACGAGTGAGTTCGTTGCCCTTAATTTCTTCCTCGCCGACCGACAGAAGACCGACGCGTGGGCGGCGATTGCCAAAAGTCGCCCGGTAATAGATTTCGCCCATGACCGCGAATTGCACGAGATGCTCCGGTTTGGAATCCACGTTGGCGCCGACGTCCAGGAGCACGGAAACGCCGCCTTTCGCATTCGGAAATGGAGCAGCGAGCGCCACTCGATCCACGGATTCCAATGTACCGAGCAAAAATCTTGCTACGGTCATGACCGCCCCCGTATTTCCAGCGCTGACCAGGCCGTCGGCCTTGGCCTCACGCACGAGTCGCGCCGCGACGTGCACCGAGCTGTCTTTCTTTCGCCGAAAAGCCTGAGCCGGGTGGTCTTCCATGGTAATCACTTCGCTTGCCGGGACAATCTCGATGGGCAAGTTAGGCGCTGCATGTTTGGCCAACTCAGCCCGAACGACGCTAGGCTGTCCAACCAACATAACTCTTACGCCCAACTCACGGGCAGCCAGGACACTGCCTTCAACCTCGGGGCGGGGCGCATTGTCACCGCCCATGGCGTCAACAGCAATAGTAATCATCGGATTATCTGACCGCCAGCTCCTGGATGGGACCCGGAAGAATGAATGCGGCGTCAGGCCGACTTGTCTTGCACGGCGCGGCCTTTGTAGTAGCCGCAATGAGGACAAGCCTGGTGCGGCTGCTTGGTTTCGTGGCAGTTTGGGCATTCGCCGAGCGCCGGCTTCTCAAGAAAGTCGTGAGCGCGCCGGGTGCTCGTCCGTCTCTTCGAATGCCGTCTTTTTGGGTTAGGCATAGCAATACTCCTCGTTCCCGCCCCAGCGGGCGGATTGTATGGGCTTTTGGCCCTGGAAACTATTGTTTTTTCAGCCAGTCCTGCTTCAGGCGCGCGAGGGGAGCCAGCCGCGGATCCGTCGCGTGGGTCTCACAGCGGCACTCCTCATGGTTCAGGTTAGCACCGCAGTTCGGGCACAATCCCCGACAGTCACTCTGGCAAATGACCTTTAGGGGCAGAGCCAACAGAACCTGTTCTCTCAACACATCCGCCAGAAAGAGGCCATCTCCTTCAAAAAAGCCAATTTCCGTATCGTCATCCTTGAGCCGGTCTTCTTTGGGCTTGGCGCCCTTGGGTAAGGGAGCATAGAACAGGTCAAAGGACCGGTTCACGTCTTCGACTACCGGTTCGAGGCAACGAGCACATACCATTTCAATCTTAGTTTCGAGCTGCCCCTCAATGCGAATCTGACCTTCCAGCAGCTCTGAGGTGGCATTGACCTCGAGTGAAGCAACCTGCTTGATTTCCGACGAATGGAAATCGATGCTACCCGGAGCGTAAGTCTTCCGGATGCGCAGCTTGCGAACCGCGAGATCTTTCACATCGAGGAACACGTCTTGAACGCCTCCGGCGCTAACGCTCATGCTTTATCATTATTCCGTCGTACGAGCGGCAAGTCAAGGAAGCGGGCCGCATTCTGGTACGTTTGCGTCCAGGATGGCAAGGGGGTGCTCTAGTACTGTGGAGGAACGCAGGCTGGATGTATTAGACGCCGGCAGAACGTGATTGCGGTTGGAGTCCGGTGGCCTGGACACGCGCAATGGTCCAGCCTTCCGGTTTCTGGGTGAGAATGACCGTCATCCGAACAGAGCCAGGATTTGGTTGCTCAAGTTTTTCGGTGGTTTCCCATGCCAGGGTCGCGAGTACCGCTTTGCTCCCCACAAACTGCACGTCTTCGATTTTTCCCAGAGTCTTGGCCCATCCCTTCGCAGTGAAAATGAGCCTTGCAGCCTCATAGATCCGCGCGGGACCAATCCACAATGCGCCCTGAGGATCCACAAATTGCCCATCCGTGGAAAACATCCTGGCAAAGGCCGATGCCTGGCCGTTACCCCAGGCGTCCGCAAGCTGCTGCACGGATATGATTTCTTCCGAGGTTTGCTTCTGTGGATCGATGGAAGGGCGAGCGAGCTCTACGCGAAGCCAATCGAGCGTCAACCCCCGTTCGGTCAAGAGGCGGGCGGCAAGGCCGTGCTCTTCGCGCAGAATTCCGAGGAGCAGATGCTCCGTGCCGACACTTTTGTTTCCAAGCCGTTCCGCCTCTTCTGCAGCTTTATTCAAAATGCGTTTGCACTCCGCGCTAAGAGGCATTTCCACCGAAGTGGAGATCCTCTCTCCACGCTTGATTTGGGATTCGATTTCCTCACGGATGGAGTATTCTCCGGCTTTTTCGCGAAGAAATTTGCGAGCAAGCGTGTGATCCTCGCGCAATAAGCCGAGCAGCAAGTGTTCCGTCTCGATGTACGAGCTTCCGTATTGGCTGGCTTCGTAGCGCGCAAAGAAAATCACGCGCCGGGCTTTTTCCGTGTAGCGTTCAAACATCGGTTCATCTCGAATCGACAGCAGATTGCCGGAGCAGCTCAATTCTGGAGGTTCAAGTTGGACGGGAACTGCAGGAGTGAGCATACCACTTCAGAAATTGCATCCGTACGGCGTCGGAGGCCATTTCTCTGTGCGCAAGGAGGTGTAGGATATTGCCAGGGCTATTACCTGAGGAGGCGGACGGCAAGCAAGAATTGCATGGAACTAGTACCAGAACCTACGCTCCCGCGGCCGCCGATCGCGGTAGCTATCTGACTGACATGACGCTATTTACTGATTATGATTAAGATATGCCTCACTTTGGCTGATTTCGTGCCCATCTTGAAGTCCCGGCCGAACTCAAATCGGAGAAAACTTGATGAGATTCCGAACCATTCTTTCCCTAACAACATTTTTCCTCACATGCTTCACCATTGCCATATTCGCCCAAAACCCGCCAGCTAAGCAGACCGGATACAGCGCGAACCGTACGCCGGAAAATCAATCCGTATCTGGCAAGATCACCTCAGTGGGGGACGCTGCATTCACGTTAGGCGTTGCGAAAAAAGATCAGCAAGAGCAAACCGTGGAGTTTCTCGTGGATGACAAAACGAGAGTAGAAGGCAAACTGACGATCGGGGCGGAGGCCATGGTGGAATACCGGTCGGACAGCGGAAAAAACATCGCCGTTCACGTGGTAGTGAAACCGAGCTCCGGTTCGCAGCTTTACTGACAATTCGAACGGCAAGAAAAAGTTCGAACATAATTCCAAGGAACTTACACTGGTGATGCCTTGCGAACCCGGCTTCGGCGGCGGTGTGAGTGCCTTGTCCCTGCTCGTGCCGTTCAGCCTGCAGCAATAAAATTTGCGAGAAAAACAAATCAGGAGGTCAGGAATAGTTTTGCGAGTGCTATAATTGCAATGCGATCCAGAGTCCGACCTACCTCCGACTCCTATCACACAGTCCTGGTCATCCGGAGGCCCGCTCATGCGCACGACGATAAAAATGGCATTGCCGCTGGCCCTTAGCGTGGCCATGATTTCGCTGGTCTTTGCGGGATACCAGGTCCGGACGGAGAAGAGGAATCTCAACCACGATCTGGCCCACAGGGCGGAGAGTCTAGGCGAGAGCCTGCAGGAAACTGTGGGACATCTGTCGGACCAGAACTCGTCCCGATCGCTACAACGCCTCGTGGCACGTTTTGGCCAACGCGAACATTTGAAGGGATTAGCGGTTTATGATGCGGCAGGAAAGGCGCTGGCCATCACCGACGGTCTCCCGCCAGAGCTAAAGTTACGCCCCGAAGCCATTTCAAAGATTACGAGCGGCACAGCCGGCAAAGGAGAATTTATTCGCGTAGCCGAATTGTCCCTCTACGCATACGCCATGCCACTCGAGAAAAATGGAGAGCCAGAGGGAAGGATTGCACTCTACTACGACACCAGTTACATCGATGAACGCTTAGCTCGCACACTACGCGATTCATTGCTGAATGCCCTGGTGCAAACGGTGCTGATTACGGGGCTCGCGCTGCTGCTTGTGCGCTGGAATTTGACTGGTCCTCTCAATCGCACGGCGAGCTGGCTGCGCTCTCTGCGCACCGGCTCACAGACGGATCCGCCTGTGCCTCCGCAGGGGGAAATTTTTGATCAACTGCACAAGGAAGTGGCCCATCTGGCACAGGACCTGAGCGTGGCGCGCGCAACGGCGGAACAGGAAGCGCGCCTCCGGGATTCGCATTCCTCGCTTTGGACCGCCGAGCGTCTACGGGTCAGCGTGCGAAATAAACTGCAAGACAAACCGCTGTTTGTGGTTTCCAACCGCGAGCCGTGCATGCATGTTCACAATGAAAAGGACAATGGAATCGGCTATCTCGTCCCTGCCAGCGGGCTGGTCACTGCCTTGGAACCCGTCCTGATTGCCTGCGACGGCACCTGGATCGCCCATGGGTCTGGAAGCGCCGACCGCGAAGTTGTGGACGCACATGATCACTTGCGAGTTCCACCGGACCACCCCAGCTACACTCTGAGACGGGTGTGGCTGACCGCCGAAGAAGAAAAGGGTTACTACGAGGGCTTTTCCAATGAGGGCCTGTGGCCGCTCTGCCACATCGCGCACACGCGTCCGACGTTTCGTCCGGAAGACTGGCTGCGCTACCAGCAGGTGAATCGCCGCTTCGCAGATGCCGTCCTGGAAGAGATGGAAGGCACCGATTCACCGATACTTTTGGCGCAAGACTATCACTTCGCACTGCTGCCGCGCATGGTGAAGGAAGCGCGGCCGGACGCGCGCGTGGCTATCTTCTGGCACATACCCTGGCCAAACCCTGAAGTGTTCGGCATTTGCCCGTGGCAGCGGGACCTCCTTGACGGATTGCTGGGCGCCGATCTCATCGGCTTTCACATCCAGTCCCATTGCAATAATTTTCTGGAAACGGTTGACCGGGGCGTGGAAGCGCTGACCGAGTGGGATCGCTTCGCCGTTAACCGACAGGGCCACATCACGCGTGTACGGCCGTATCCCATCAGCGTGGCCTTCTCCGATCCGGCCCCGCTCTTACCCGAAGGTAGCAGCGTCGGAAAGGAGCGTGCCGCGCTTTTTGCCGAACTTGGCGTGGAAGCCAGCTTACTCGGCGTCGGCGTAGATCGCGTTGACTACACTAAGGGAATCATCGAGCGCTTCCGGGGTATCGAGCATTTCCTTGATCAGCATCCAGCTTACCTGCGCCGTTTTACGTTCGTTGAGATCGGCGCGCCCAGCCGGACGGATATTGACCGATATAAGCTGTTCCTCGACGAAGTCAGTGCGGAAGCCGATCGCATCAACGCTCGTTTTCAGGCGGGCCGCTGGAAGCCGATTGTGCTTCTGAAGAAGCACCACTCGCACGAGGAAATTTCCCGCTTTTACCGTGCGGCCTCCGTTTGTCTCGTTACTTCCCTACACGACGGGATGAATCTCGTGGCCAAGGAATTCGTGGCCTCACGAGACGATGAGCGGGGAGTGCTGATTCTGAGCACCTTCGCGGGAGCGGCGCACGAACTCTCTGACGCGCTGCTGATCAATCCCTATGACGTTCAGCAGCTCGCCGAAGCGATCCACCGGGCTATCGAAATGCCCGAGGATCAACAATCCCTTCGAATGCAACGGATGCGTCAGAATGTCCGCGAGCACAACGTGTTTCGCTGGGCTGCCAACCTGCTCTCCGACTTGACGGAAATTCGCATCGACACTCCAGAGCGGGCCGAAGTCCCGCAAACACAATGACCACGGGGTTTGAGCTGGTTCTCTCCAGTTTTCAAATTGGACTTGTGCAGCCACGAAGCATGTTTCACAGGAGGGAGCCTTCGCCGCCATCCGCGAGAACTGCGCGAATGAAGGATGCGACAGCGAAAGAAGAAAAGCCTCAGAGCGGCTGGTCAGTAAGTCATCGACCAACAGACAACTGTCATCGTAAGGACGAGCAGTAGCAACCCCGTGCTGACAACACTCAGAGTTCTTCCATGTCCAAGGAGATAGTCCCTCGACTCCGGGTCGATGCACAGGAGAACCGAAACTACCAGGACGACTCCCCAGGCCAAAATCGCAGGCAAGCCCGGATACTTGCCAATCATGGAGAGAAATTGTCCCGGAGGCTGGCCCGCGGGGATCCACCATGGAAGCATGGGAGCGATTCCGGTGGCGAGTGAAAGCGTCAGCAGCTTGCGCGTAAGCCACCCTTTTACTTTAGGCCGGGCTTCTTTCCAAATAAAATAGTCCCAAACCAATAATGCGATGGCAAAAACGACCCAGCCATAGAGTGCGGCTTTTTGGTCAAACCACCACCATGCGCGAATGATGAAGCGGGCGTTGTGCCCCATGGCAAAGCGAGGGAGCAGGAAGGTCGCTACGAGTCCGTTGCAGGCCACCGCTAAGAGCAGCGTGACCAAACTCATCAGCTGGAACCAGTAGCGCGTGGGCACACGGCGGCATCTGGTGCAAACGGATTGTTTCGGCAAGAAATTTAGTCCACAGCGGTCGCAGAACACGGCTGGTCTCCCAATCGCGGGAATCGAATCCTGTGATCGCTGCCAGAGTATCTTATTGGAATCGAAGAAAACTACTG
The DNA here is from genome assembly GCA_041486245.1 of Candidatus Acidiferrum sp. Classification (GTDB taxonomy): domain Bacteria; phylum Acidobacteriota; class Terriglobia; order Acidiferrales; family UBA7541; genus Acidiferrum. The sequence goes on along the minus strand of JBGPLB010000019.1, from coordinate 17,036 downwards.
GTCTGAGGGCCAGTTGAAAGGGCAGGCAGTATTGGTAGTATGTAGAGTATCCAGCCTCTACCTTTCCGGGGCGAAATCCCCAGAATCGAAATAAATCCGCGGTCAGGCGGGGGTGCAACATGACTGAGGCCTCAAAACACTGGGAAGGCCAGAGCGTCGCGGGGGTTTTCCCTCTGCGGCAATATCTTGGCGAATCCGATCACAGCGCGGTGTTCCTGACGGAATACGGCGAAGGTGAACCGCAAAAAGCCGCGATCAAGCTTGTTTCAGCCGATCCTGCAACTGCTGAACTGCGGCTCTCGAACTGGAAGCTCGCCGCGCAGCTTTCTCATCCGAATTTGTTGCGACTTTTCCGCACCGGGCGGTGTAGCCTCGAAGGCAACGAGCTTCTGTATCTGGTGATGGAGTTCGCCGAAGAAAACCTCGCAGAGATTTTACCTCAGCGTGCGCTTTCTGGGGACGAAACACGCGACATGCTTTGCCCGGTTCTTGATGCGCTCGAATACCTGCACGGCAAAGGCTTCACGCACGGAGACCTGAAGCCTGCGAATATACTGGCAAGCGGGGACAGTCTTAAACTCTCGAGCGACACGATTTCGCGGATCGGAGAAGCACAGGCCGTTGCGAGAAAAGCAGACGCCTACGACCCGCCGGAAGCCGTCAGCGGACTGTTGACTCCAGCTACAGACGTTTGGTCGCTGGGAATGACGCTTGTTGAGGTGATGACGCAACGTCTTCCGGATTGGCAACCCGGATCGCAACGCGAGCCGGTGGTTCCTGCAACTATGGCTGCGCCGTTCCAGGAAATCGCTCGCCAGTGTTTGCGTCTCGAGCCGCATCGGCGCATCGGCATTGCAGACATCGCGGCCCGGCTGAATGCGCGGGCGGTTGCGGCCACTGCCTCAGCTTCCGTTTTGGCGTCGGTTCCAAGCGCGGCCCCTGCAGCAAGGCACGTTTCGCTTGCGACCCCGATGCCCGTTGCTTCACTTCCGGTGCCGCCCAGGGCTGCGGCAAGGTTGCAGAGCAATCCGCACCGGCCGCCCCCGTATCGAGAATCAGGCACCAGGCCTCGGTTCATTATTCCACTGACGCTCGGAGCGCTGGCGTTTGCGGCAATTGTGACCGTGCCGCGAATTCTCACACACCGCCCGGGAACCCAATCCAGTCAGGCTGTAGCAACAGAAAAGCAGGTTCGCCAGCCTGCCACGGAGCACCAAGGCGGATCGGGTGTTCCATCAAGGCCCAAAGTTACACCCGAACTTGATCCAGAAGTTTCCGAAACGGCAAAAACCTCCGCGCCGGCGATGCAACAAGCAACTAAGCGGGCTGCGCAGCCAAGTGTGCCGAGCGCCGTGAAGACCACCCGTGAAAAGGAACCGCCTTCTCCCGGGGCTGCGTTGAGCAGAAGTCACGTGTCTGAGGAAGCTGCAAAGCCAGCCACGATGGGAAGGGGTTCCGCAAAAGGCGAAGTCCTGGACCAGATCCTGCCGGAGGTGTCACAGAAAGCGCGCGACACAATTCGAGGAAGGGTGCGCGTAGGCATCAAGGTGCATGTGGACCCGGCGGGTACTGTGTCGGATGCAGAGTTGGACTCGCCAGGACCGAGCAAGTATTTCGCGGATATAGCTCTGCAGGCCGCAAGAAAATGGGCTTTTACGCCGCCAGAAATGGGCGGGAAGAGCGTGGCGAGTGAGTGGAATCTGCACTTCGTGTTCACGCAAAGTGAAACCAAAGTCACTTCGACGCAGACGGCCCCCTGATAGCGGTTGAGAGGGTGCCTTAGGGTCAAGAGCAGTGAACACGTAAGTTATGCCTTTTTAGGGGGGGAATTAACGGCCTTCAACACCTGTACCTCCGGACGGAGCCGGGACCTCTCGCGCCTATCAGTAACTATCCGAACTATCTGAAAGCACGTAAGTTAGAAGGCTAAAATGGCCACTCTGCACTGCCGTACCATAGCCTCACTCCGCCCCACCGCGTAATTTCGCTTCGTACAGGCGCTTCCCACGCGCCAGCGCCTTACGGAGCCTTTGCGAATGAGCGAGCAGCAGAACCAGATTTTCCCAAAACACGACGCTGGGCACGCAGCAAAGCGAGTCCCCTTCCGTCGCGCGATAAGTTACTCAGTCTCGCTAGTGCTCCTTGGCGGGTTTTCGCTTGTGGCAGGTTATGAAACAGCGCGCACAACGTTTTTAGATTCCAATCCAATCAATACTCCTTCGGCGCAGAATTCAGCCCGGACGGCAACGCCGGTGCGGATGCCCGCTACCGAGAAAAGCAGCGAGTCAGAAATCAAGCGACTTCCCGCGCAACAACAAGCGGAGCGACTCCTGGAAGGCGCAATGCACAACGACGCGGCAGCATTGAATCTGCTCCGTGAAAATGTGGATAGCTGGCGGGGCCACCTGAAAAATACCGACCGGCTTTTTGACCTGGTGCTGGCTGCTCTGAATTCGGCTGACCTTCGAGTGCGCATGGCGGCGGTTGACGTTGACCTTGCGGCGAACAACTTGAGCAAGTCGCCGGAAAGCGTCACGCTGGTAATCCGCCAGTTGCAGCGTAACCCCGCGGGCCGAGGGATGGCTTTATGGCGGCTGGGTTCACTGGGAAATCGTGGCGTGGAACCCGAGAAGGTGCTGAACACCTTACTGAGCTTTGCGCGCAACTCGAATGAGCACACACGCTATTGGGCGGTCGAAGGGTTGGCGATGCTGGGCAACGACGCAACGATTGAGCCGCTACTCAACCTTCTGACCCACGATCCTTCGCCGCGAGTCCGCGAACGCGCCGCAAGCAGCCTGGGGCAATCCGGTTTGCTGACGCGGGAAGAGCGTCTGGCAGCGGTTCCTCAGCTGCTCAACTTTGCTGATGACGACTCGCTAAATACGACCACCCGTGAGCTGGTGTATGGAACTCTCCGCGTGATTACCGGCGCTCCGCTCGGCAACGATGCCAGCGCCTGGCGCGAGTGGTGGGCAAAGCATGATCCCGCTCGGAACCGTCCGCGGGAGAGAACTCGCCTTTTGCGTGCGTAGGCTCTGTAGCCTGGAATTTCCTCACTAAAATCCCCAAACCAGCGGGAGAATTGGCAAGTTAGCGTGTAACTGCGCCTTATTGACCTGTTCCGGGGGCCCGAAAAAGCCAGCCGAGCAGAACATGCGTGGGCCAATAAATCAGCGCCACCAGGGGAATGAAGATCACCGCAAGATGCACAGGAGCAGGTCCCCAGGCGCGATGAAAAATGGGGTCGCGGTACGCGTAGTTCAGGTTGAGTTCCGCTGAGAGGAAACGAGAGACAATGAGAAGGAAGGCTGCTATCGCGGCTTGCAGCCACAGCGCACGCCTGTCGTAGCCGACTCGACGCAGAGTCCAAAGTAGAACCAGGGGCAGCCCAATGTGAAAGGTGGAGAGAAGGCGAACCCACAAGGGGTATCGCGTGTCCCACATGTAGACTGTGCCGCCAACAAGAAATCGTCCCGTCACCAGCCGCCAGCTAACGTCCGTAAACCAAAAAATCCCGGCCGCCACAGAGCCTACCGCTTGGCTAGAAAGCAAAAGAGGATTCGCCAGCCAAATTCCGGCAAATGTCAGGATCACCGCGACGTCGCACAAGTGCAAAAGATTCGCCCATCCCCATACGCGAAAATACGCGGGAAGCCAGACGGCGATCCAGAGCAAGCTGAACCATCGGAGGACAGGGAAAGTGTGCGGGCCAGGCGACATGCGATTTCACCGTTCCGCTGCTTGAGGACGGCTAAGGCTATCACAACCGATTCGTCAGATTGCATCCAAGGAGCCGCTTCGAAGTGCGAAAGGCATATCGCTCAACGGTAGCCCAATTCTGGGCCGAGTTGGATGGAACTTGGCATGAAGGTGCCGCTACCGCGGGCGACTTCCTTGCCGCGGCTGTCAAACAAAACTCCCTCGGCGATATAGAGCCGCTTCGAGCGGCTAACAACTTGGCCGCGCGCGCGGAGCTCGCCATCGGACACGGGCCGCAAAAAATATAGCTGGAACGACGAAGTCAGGACAAAGCAATCCGTGACGAGCGACTGCACGGCGAAAAAGGTGGCGTCGTCCAGCGCCTTGAAATAAACGGCTCCGTGAATCGCCCGGCCCGCATGATGGAAATCGTCACGCACGGGCAGCTCAATTTCCGCGCGGCCTTCTTCGGGGATGCGGAGACGTGGCCGGAACCACTGGTTGATCGGTGCACTGTCATACATCGCGAGAAGCGTCTCGAAGTGTGTGCGTTCCATGTTGTAAGGTTTGGCTAGCTCCTGAATTTGGACTGATTAGCTAATTTAGCTTGCCACGAGAGTAGTAGCAGAGCCGAAATGCTCCTGATGCTTGCGAAGCAGAAATTGGTCGGTCATTCCAGCAATGTAATCGCAAACCACGACGTGCCGAGCGCCTGTGCGCGCCGATTCTTCATGAGAGGACGGCATGGTTCCCGGCGAATCAAGGTAGTACACGAAAAGCTCTTCGAGGCAGCGGATGGAGCGGTCTCGATCTTCAGTAATGGCGGGATGATTGTAAATGTTCTTGAAGAGAAAGCGCTTTAGTTCGGCATTGCGTTCGGCGAAGGCATCGCTAAAACCGGCAAGCCTGCGCGGGGCGCGGCGAATGTCGTTTACGGTGGCGGCCCCCGAAGCAAGCACCCTGCTCTGCGTGGAATCGATAAGATCGGTGGCGAGACGATCGAGCACGCGCTTCAGTGCCGCGTTGAATTTGAGCTTCTCGCGTCCCGTAGGATAGGCGGAATCGATCTGGGCGTAGGCCTCGGCGAAAATCGGTACTTCTTTTCGCAAGACCTCAAGATCGAGCAGTTCCGCTTCACGCGCGTCATCGAGGTCCGCAGTGTTGTAAGCGATTTCATCGACCCAATCGATAAGCTGGCCTTCCAGTGGCGAGCGAAGCGCGAGAAGATACTCGGAAAGCTGAGGGAATTCCTCGGAAGTATAGTCGTGCGAATGCTTGATGATGCCTTCCCGAACTTCGAAAGTAAGATTCAGACCAGGGAAATCGAGATAGGGACTCTCAAATTGTTCGACAATGCGAAGCGCCTGCAGATTGTGGTTGAACCGCGCACCGTGAGCGCGCATCAACTCGTCGAGCTTTTTTTCGCCGGCATGGCCGAAGGGCGGATGCCCGATGTCGTGGACCAAGGCCAGCGCTTCGGCAAGCTCCGAATTGAGGCCGAGGGCCGCGGCAACTGTGCGGGCGATTTGTGAAACTTCTAATGTGTGCGTGAGACGATTGCGAAAATGATCGGAGAACCGGATGGTGAAGACCTGCGTTTTTGCCTCGAGACGGCGAAACGCGCGCGAATGGATGATGCGGTCGCGGTCCCTCGCGTACACGCTGCGGTAGGGATGCGGTGCTTCAGGATAGCGGCGGCCGCGTGAAAGTTCCGCGCACATCGCCCACGGAGCGTTTGTGGATTGTGCTTCGATCAGTGGCTCCGATGACGGAAACAACTGTCCGTTTGCGTTCTTAGGGGCCGTCAAACTTTTTTAGAAGGCATGAATGCCCGCCCGAGCTTGTTTCGCGAAGGAGGCAGCGCTCAGGACTTTGGTGCGAGCGTTTCCAGACCGCGATCCGCTTCGTCCGAAACCGCCGTGTTCGGAAATTCCTTCTTAAGCTGCTCGTAAACGCTGGCGGCTTCCTGCGGATTGCTCTGGCGCAGCACGCCCGCTAACTCGAGAAGAACGACCGGGCGCGGCACAAACACGGAGGAATGGTCCGCCAGGCCGCGGAAAACCTTGGCGGCATCGGCGAGTTTTCCGCTGCGCTCGTAAATCACTGCGGTTTGATATTGCGCCATGGCCACGAGTTCCTTGTCCTTGCCGGAGCTAATCTTCTTCAATTCTTCGAGAGCTTGGTTGTGCCGTTCAAGATCTTCGTAGCAAAGAGCCGTGTAGTAGGTGGCGAGCCTGCCGGGATTCGTGCTTGGATATTTTTGGGCTACGGCAGAAAACTTCTGCGCAGCGTCTTGCGCGCGGGCCTCCTCTGTGGGGTAGAACGGCTCGCCCGGATCGGAGGGATCCGAAGTCGCGGCGATGCGCGCGGAATAAGCCTTCATGGCCACGTCAAGCGCCGCAGTTGCCTGCACCGTTTTGCGGTCGGTATAAAAACGCCAGCCCGCATAGCCAAGGCCGACAAGCACCACCGCCAGGACGGCCGCCGCGAGAACTGTTGTGTGCGAAAAAACGGCCTCGGCGCCATGCTCGATGGCATCGTGGATTTTGTCCTGCTTCAATTCCTTGCGCGAAATATGTTCCGCCACAAACGTTCTCCTGCTTGGATTGGAAACCTCAATCGTAGCACAAGACGCTCGGAACCTGCTTCCGAGCTGCGCAAATCATGCCCGCACAAGTCGCAAATTTACCCTTGCAGCATGAATAGGAAGAGACCGCAACTCCGCGGCGGCGGGAGTGTTAAATTTGAATGATGCAAGCTCAGTGTGTGCATTGCGGAACCGAGCACAAGCTCAAGGATGCCGACTCCACGGTTCATCCCAAAGTCCAGTTTCGGTGCTCTAAATGCGGAAAGATTACGATTGTTGAGGTCAAACGGCGCCCGGACCAAACCGTGGTGATCAGTCCGCTGCCTTCGTTTGCCCGCGCGGACTCTTCCAGTTCGAATTTAAAGCTACCTCCAGCAGATGATGGTTTGAAGCTGCCCGTGGATGGAGTTTTTGTCCTTGCTATCACCTCGGGGCCCGCAAGCGGCGAGGTTTTCAGGATTGCAAAACCGCGCGTCGTGATCGGGAGACAGGGCGCAGACATTCCGCTGAATGATCCGGAGATCTCCCGCCACCACTGCCTGCTCGAGGTTCGCGACAAATTTCTCAATCTTAAGGATCTCGATTCCACCAATGGCACGTTCTATGACGAAGAGCGGGTGCGAGCCGCGATGTTGCAGGACGGATCGGAGTTTCGCGTAGGGGAAAGCCGGATTCGCGTGAGTCTCCAGAAAAAATGAGTTCGCTTACCTGCCTCGCTCTTCCGCAAATTACGCCAAAGGGCGGTGCATCGTGAGTGTAAGATACTGACGACGGTATTCCGCTCCGACGCACCCAATGAATCGCCTCTCAGCCTGCCTGATTACACTGAACGAAGAACTAAATCTCCCTCGAGCATTAGTATCGCTGAACGGAATCGCGGACGAGATCATTGTCGTGGACTCCGGAAGCACGGACCGGACGGCGGCCATTGCCCGCGAACATGGCGCAACCTTTCTTGCTCGCGCGTGGACAAATTATTTTGAGCAAAAAAACTTCGCCGCAGAGCGCGCCCAGTACGATTGGATATTCTCGATGGACGCCGACGAAGAGCTAAGCAGCGCATTGCAGACTTCGTTGCTGGATTGGAAAAAGCACGAACCCACGTCCAGCGTGTATGAGATGGCACGCAAAACGTGGTATTTGGGAGCCTGGATCAAGCACTCCGGCTGGTACCCGGATTTCCAGCGGCGGCTGTATCGAAGGGATGCGGTGCAGTTTTCAGGAATCATCCACGAGGCACTGAAGTTCGAAGGCAAACCGGGAAGGCTCCTTGGTGACCTGCTGCACTACACGGTGCGGTCATTTGCCGAACACGAGGCCAACGTCGAGCGCTACACTTCGCTCGCCGCCAAACAAATGTTTGATGTCGGGAAACGAAGCTGGCGGAGCGCGATGTGGCTGGCTACGCCCTGGAGTTGGTTTCAGAACTATTTTCTACGCGGCGGATTTCTGGATGGCTACCGCGGCGCGCTGATTTCCCAAATGGCGGCGCGCTCCGTGCGGTTGAAATACGCCAAGCTGGGTAAATTAATCGAACAAGGACAGCGAAGCACCGGCGGAGAGATTCCGTGAAGGTGCTGATGGTAGACCTCGAAACCGCCTGGCGCGGCGGACAAAATCAAGCTCTCTTAATTTTGGAAGGTTTGCGGGCACGCGGCCATGCAGCGGAACTTGTGGCCGCGAAGGGATCGGCGCTCGGAGGACGCGCCCGAGAGAGCGGCGTAACGGTTCATTCTGTTTCGCGTGAATTATTTCGAATCCCTGCGGCATGGAAGGTGCGCGAATTGGCCGCAAACGGCGGGTTTGATCTTGTGCACGCCAATGAGGCGCACGCGGTTTCTGCCGCCTGGCTGGCGGGCGCGCACAACTATGTTCCCTTCGTCATTTCTCGCCGCGTTGGTTACCCCATTGGGAAGAGCCGCGCCGCACGTGCACGCTATGAAGCGGCCGTGCGCATCATTGCAAACTCCCAATGGGTGGCGGAACAAGCAGCAAGCTCGGGAGCACCCAGAGAGAAACTGACCGTTGTTTATGAAGGGGCAGAGATTCCGAGTCGCTTTACGAAAGGACAACGAAACGCCGCGCGCTCGCGTTGGGGTATTTCCGGCGATACCCCTTTGCTCGGCTGCGTGGGCGTATTGCTGCCGGACAAGGGGCAAGAGTGGCTGATCCGCGCGCTCGCCGAACTTCGGAGAAACTTTCCCGGAGCAAAGCTGCTCCTCGCAGGCGATGGGCCGTGTCGCGCGAAACTAAAATCGCTGGCGTACGAGTTGGGAGTAGGGGAAGCAGTCCTGTTTCCGGGTTTTGTGAAGGACGTGGAAACCGTATACGCAGCGCTGGACGTGTTTCTGTTACCCTCTTTCTTCGAAGCCCTCAACAATTCCCTACTGGCTGCCATGGCCTACGAGATTCCTTCCATCGCATTTAACCGCGGCGCGCTAGGCGAAATCATCGAGCAAGAAAAAAACGGCCTGCTTGTTTCCGGGCCGGATGTTGCCGAAATCTGCAAGGCCGTCAAGAGACTCCTCCAAGACGGCGAATTTTCAGCGAGCCTGGGGAAAGCGGGACGCAAGAGAGTGGAAGACAGCTTTTCCGCGTCACAGATGGTGGATGGAATGCTACGCGTCTATGAAGAAGTCTTGGGAAGCGCAGCGGAAGCTTAACCATGCTCACCGTGGCTCCGCCGCGAGATCAATCACCGAGGTTACTCCCCCGGTGTATACTCTCGGAAATTGATCGTGCCAGGGGACCAGACCTCAAACACTTCTAAACGGAAGTTCATGGAGGAAACGATGCGCGCGTTACTGGCCGGAATAATCTTGGCTTCTTTCTATTCGACGTGCGGTGTTGCGCAAGAAAAGAAGGCTGTGGAACGCCCGCCGGACTTGTCTCTGACGGCGGTGGGCCGGCAGCATCACGCCATCCAGAGTCAGAACAAGGAAGCGCAAGACTACTTCGACCAGGGCATCACATTGATTTACGGTTTCAATCATGAAGAAGCGGGACGGGCGTTTCAGCGAGCGGCGGTACTGGATCCGGCCTCTCCGATGCCGCTATGGGGAATTGCGCTGGCAGTCGGGCCGAATTACAACGCCGACGTCGATGCAGAGAGAGAAAAACTGGGGTATGACAGAATCCAAAAAGCGCAGAAGCTTGCCGAGCATGCTCCCGAGGTGGAACGCGATTACGTTGCGGCGCTCGCAGCTCGCTTCAGCGGCGACGCCAAGCCCGATTTCAAGAGATTGTCGCTGGACTACGTTTCGAAGATGAAGGCGCTTTCGGAGAAATATCCCGATGATCTGGACGCGGCGACACTTTATGCGGAGAGTCTCATGGACTTGAACCCATGGAAACTGTGGACACTTGACGGAAAACCCGCCGAGAACACGGAAGAAATCGTTCGGGTCCTCGAGTCCGTATTGGAGCGCGACCCGAATCATGTGGGTGCAAATCATTTCTATATCCACGCCATGGAAGCCTCGACCCATCCGGAACGTGCGCTTCCTAGCGCCAGGCGACTCGAGACAATGGTGCCGCAGGCGGGACATCTTGTACACATGCCTTCCCATATCTACGCGCGGACCGGATATTACGAGGAGGCCCTGAAAAGCAACGTTGAAGCGACGAGAATTGACCGCGTGTATGCGCAAAAAGCAGAGCAAGAAGGCAGCATCTACGACCTCATGTATCACAGCCATAACGAACATTTCCTGGCTTCAGCGGCTTCAATGGCAGGACGGTACGCGGAAGCAAAAGCGGCGGCAGACGCGCTTGCCCGCAGGCTGTTGCCGCACGCGGCGGAGATGCCCATGTTGGATTATTTTGTGCTTGTGCCAATTTGGGTCGACGCGCGCTTCGGGAAATGGGATGCGATTCTGGCGAAACCGGAACCTGCGAAGTCGCTCCCAGGGACTCATGTGATGTGGCGCTATTCGCGGGTGCTCGCGCTTGCGGCCAAGGGAAACCATGATAAAGCCGCAGGGGAGCGTCAACAGTTTGCCGCGGAGTCGGCAGCATTCCCTGCTGAGGCGAGCTTGGGCCAATTTAACTCCGGGAAGGTGCTGCTCGACCTGGCTACGCACATCCTGGACGCCCGACTCGCGATGGCGAGCGGCAAAAAAGAAGAAGCGATCGGGCAGTGGCGCAAAGCTGTCGTGATACAAGACGGACTGAGCTACAATGAGCCGCCCGATTGGTATTACCCGGTCAGGGAATCGCTGGGTGGCACATTGCTCTCAGCGGGTAGGGCGGCGGACGCGGAGCAGGTTTTTCGAGAGGACTTAAAACAAAATCCGAGAAATCCTCGTTCGCTTTTTGGCCTGATGCATAGCCTGAAGGCGCAGCACAAGGAGACGGACGCCGCTTGGGTGCAAAAACAGTTTGAATCTGCTTGGAAGAATGCCGACACCCAGCTTCAGCTCTCTGAATTGTGAAGGGATTGGATTCGAGCAGGGCTGCTGAAACGGGCTAGCAATAGATTCGAGTCAACCGCAAAAAAGATGAAGCGCCGGGCGGCTCCTTCTCCTTCCGCACGGCGCTTCATCTTTTTTTAATTTTGCGCAAGTTTTCTGACTTCTCCTGTTCCAGGCATTCCCTCCTATCCGCTCGCCGATTTACGTCAAGCTATCTTGGGGATTAAACAACCCATCGCCCTTTCGGTTCCAGGAACTCCACGCCAATCGCAAAGCCCTCGCCTTGCAATGGCTGGCAGTAAGCTACCCGGGCCGAGGAGCGAAACTCTCCGGTGCGCGACGCGAAGGTCAGCCGTTCGCCGTGTTCCCAGCGGCGGGTGCTCACCACCCGCGCGCCTCGCGCACTCACATTTTCCGTAAACGTTGATTCCACACCGGGCATCTGACGATGGCCGTCGAGAACGACGGGAATTTCCATCGGGATGCGGCGCTCGACGCGGTTGAAAGAAAATGCCTGCCTGTTGGATTTGACGGGCATTCATCCTCACAGGCACGCGGCAATTCGCGTCAGATTTTTTACGTTGCTGCTGCCAATTCGGTTCTTCATGCCGTACAGCCGGCGGTCGGCAGCCCCCAAAAGCCTTTCCGGCGTATCGCCGTCCTCAGGAAATGCGGCGACACCGGCGCTAACCGAGAGCGCGGGAGCCTCGGGCTCCGCTGAGAGGCGTTCCCGTATGCGGGACACCACGCGTCCGGCGATTTCCGGGGCGGCCTCGGGAAGCACGAGCGCAAATTCGTCGCCGCCATACCGAGCCGCGGTATCAATAGCGCGAGAATGGCTGCGAAGAATCTTCGAGAGGCGAACGAGGGCGCGGCTTCCTGTGAGATGGCCGTAGTGGTCATTGATGGTCTTGAGTCCATCCATATCAAGAAGTACAACGCTGAATGCCCGTTGTGTGCGGCGCGAGCGGTCCAATTCCGCTTCCAATACGCTGATAAGACGGCGATAGTTGGCGAGGCCCGTAAGCGAATCGCTCACGGCCATCGAGCGAACCTGGTCAAATAGTCGCGCCTGATCCAACAGCGCGCCAGAAAGCATGACGGCATAGCTGGCAGTCTTGCTTAGTTCCGCGAGGAAGAACGGGCCATCGAATAGATGGCGGGAAAACGCTGCGCACACATGGCAGATTACGTTGAGCGACGTCACGGCAAATAACGAATAGTCATACAGACTTGCAGAATTCTTGTTGTTCCTTAAACGCTGACGGAAGCAGATAGCGGCGACCAAAAACAGCGCACCGGGTAGCAAATCCCAGGGACGAGAGAGAATGCTGGCCACGTGAGCGACTGGCGCTGAGGGCGCCGCGAGAAAGGCAGCGCTGGTTAGATACGCGGCAATGGCGACCACCAGCAGCGCGCCAGCGGTTTCCTTGCTGGGTTGCCGCGCAGTCGGAATATAGTGTTCCACAGCGATGGCAGAAAGCAGTAGCACGGCGAGAATCGTGCGCCCGACCATCCAGCCCATCGGGATTCTCGAGAGAGCAGCGGGTCCTGCTTCCAGGACATCTCTTAGTCCGAAATATCCGACCGTCTCAATAATCCCCGAGAGCACGAATCCGAAGGACAAAATCAGCGCGGTGCGATCATGTGTGCCGCTAAACCTAACGAGGGCGTTTGCCGCGTAGCAGAAGCTAACCAAAATTCCGCCCACTTCTAGATAGAAGTAGGTTTCCGGAGAGCCTGAAACCCCGGCTTGCCGCAGGTAGAAGATGGCAGAGAAAAAGAGGCAAGTGAGGGCTATCGCAGAGACGATAAGGACACGAGATCGCTCCCTCCGAAGAAACCCGACGATTTGGCCCCAACCACCCACGAAACCCCCCAAATGCCTGAGAAACAACTACAACCCCGTAGGAATGCACGTTTGTGCCCTTTCAACCAGGAAAGTCTTGGTCTGCAAATATCTGAATCGGAAGGATTTACAAGGGAAGAATGGGGCGAATGCGCGTGAAGTGTCCGGGCGAGACGGTGAATGGGACTGAGAAAATGGCCGATTAGAGATCTATCATCTTTTTTTCCTTAGAGTTACCGACATTTCGGACAGTATCATTTTAAGCAAAGAGACCGTCTCAGTGTGAGAAAGTCTCATCGGGCAAAATGTCTCGGCTTACGAGCTTCTTGAAGACTATACCTTGGGCTTCGGTGCGGGCAGTTCGCGGGCAACAACGGGATCGCTAAAGCCGGAGGTCTTGTGCGAGCCATCGCAGAACGGCTTGTTAGCGGAGTGGCCGCAGCGGCATAGGCCGATGGCGGTCCGTCCAGCCAAGCCGAAGGCGCGGCCTTCGGGATCAACGATCTCGAAGTCCCCCTCGACGCGGATCGAACCGTTATTGTTGACGGTGATTTTAGTAGCAGCCATTCAGGCCTCCGAAAAAATGCGAGCGCGTCCGGGACTCTGTCTCCGAACGCGCTTCCTAGACTACGCAGACATCAATGGGAACTCAAGGACGCCACTCGCGCCTCTTGCTCCCTCACTTCCTGCAGCTTTCCGGACCGAACGTCATAGACGAAACCGTGGATGTCAGTTCCCGGAATAAGAAATGGATGATTGCGAAGTTTTTTCAATTGGTCCTGCACACTTTGCTCGACGTCGGAAAAAGAATGAAAGTGAAGGTGTGACGCGTCATGTCCGGTTTCCGACTTCAACTTTTCGCGAAGCTGTTCGTCCGTGAACGTCAGCATGCCGCAATCCGTGTGCTGAATCACGTAGTAAGTTCGCGTGCCCAATAGATACGAAGAGATGATAAGTGAACGCAACGCGTCGTCGGTCACAAGCCCTCCTGCGTTGCGGATGATGTGCGCCTCGCCGGTGTTGAGGCCGAGGACCTTCTCGACGGTAAGCCGGGCATCCATGCACGCGACTACAGCAAGCTGCTTGGATGGAGGCATCGGCAGATGCCCGAGGTTGAACTGCTCAACGTACTGACGATTCGCTGCCAAATTGTCTTCGTAGATTCCCATAGAATTCTCCTTTTCGGTTTGACTAAAACACTTCCCAAAAAACAAAAACCGCCAAACGCTGGGGTTTGGCGGTGCAAAGAACGGGATGAAGTGCGGCTATCCCGTGCCCGGTCCCGCCTTCATCTGACAACAGCACGCACAGCGGTTGTTGCGGAGAGAGACGGGAACTTGGCGCGAGCGGGACATTTTTTGTTTCAGTACTTGGGCACGGACGGATCGACTTCGTCCGACCACGCGAGTATGCCGCCCTTTAGATTGAGGATCTTGCGGAACCCGGCCTTGCGCAAGAAATCGACAGCTTCCGCCGAGCGCTTTCCGCTGCGGCAGTGTGCAACAATTTCGCGCGAAGAGTCCAACTCATGAACGCGCCGCGGCAATTCGCCGAGCGGAATCAAGTGTCCATTCAAGTTGCAAATTTGAAATTCATGCGGTTCGCGAACGTCCAGAATGAAAAGATCATCTCCGCGGTCGAGGCGCGATTTCAGTTCGCGCGGGGTAATCTCCGGGACTTGGACATTGGGCGCGGGCGTTTCTTCGCCCCGAACGCCGCAAAATTCATAGTAGTCGATAAGCTTGTTGATGGTGCGATGTTCGCCGCACATTGGGCAACTCGGATTCTTGCGCAGCTTGAGTTCGCGGAACTTCATCCCGAGGGCATCGAAAAGCAGCAAACGGCCGATTAGATTTTCGCCACGGCCCAGGATCAACTTGATCGTTTCCATCGCCTGGATGGAGCCAACGATGCCCGGCAGCACGCCCAGCACGCCGCCTTCGGCACAGGACGGAACCAAGCCCGGCGGCGGCGGTTCCGGATAAAGGCAGCGATAGCAAGGCCCTTGATGCATTCCAAACACTGTGGCCTGGCCCTCAAATCGGAAGATCGAGCCATAAACGTTTGGCTTGCCGAGAAGGATGCACGCGTCGTTCACTAAATAGCGCGTCGGGAAATTGTCAGTGCCATCGACGATGATGTCGAAGTCTTTGAAAAGCTCGAGCGCGTTCTCACTGGTGAGCTTTGTTTCAAAAGTTTCGATCTGAATGTCCGGGTTGAGACTGGCAAGCCGGGCATGGGCCGCCGCAGTCTTGGGTTTGCCGACATCGCTGGACCCAAACGTTACTTGCCGCTGAAGATTCGTGAAGTCAACCACATCGAAGTCGACGAGTCCGAGTCGACCGACGCCAGCAGCGGCCAGATAAAGTCCCAAGGGAGCACCAAGTCCCCCGGTGCCAATCAGCAAAACTTTGGCATTCTTGAGTTTCAGCTGACCCTCCATGCCCACTTCGGGCATGATTAGGTGGCGGCTGTAGCGAAGTATCTCTTCGTTGGAAAGGCTCGTAACCGGCTTCGCTTCGGTCTGTGCCTGTATGGTCGTAGCCATCGCAAATACTCCCAGTGGATTAGAAGTCGTTTACCGATTTTCGCAGGAACCGCCGGCGATGGACGGAATGATGCTGATAGTATCCCCGTCTTTTGTGGGCGTGTTTTCCTTCGCAAGATAGCGGATATCCTCGTCGTTGAGGTACACATTCACGAACGCGCGCAGCCTGCCGTCCTCCGTGAAGAGGTGTTTGCGCAGCTCGTCGAACTCGCTTGTGAGCCGCCCGAGTGCTTCCCCAACGGTCGCAGCGGCAATCTCCGCGGAATCGCGTTTGCCCGCGTAGACTCGCAGCGGCGTTGGAATCATCACCTTGATGGACATCTCTAGTTCTCCCGTTCTCTTGGGCGCGCCTTAGACCTCAGCGTCAACCTTCACCGAATCAATCTTTTCTTGCAAGAATCCGGACCGGTCGTCTTTCAACCGCCATGAAGTCATTTCCTCTGCCACCCCGGCGCGCACGCTAACAATGATGTAGCTATACCAGGGCCAAGCGTGGTCGCGATCGTACTCGCTGGGCCTCGCCGGATGATCGGGATGCGAATGATACCAGCCGATGACTTCCAGTCCTTGCGCGCTCGCGCACTTTTCCGCTTCCCGCACGTCTTCTCCAGTAACGGAAAAACGATTGCGCGGCGAATCATCGCGGCGGTTTACGAGCGGATAAAGACCGAGAATTTCGCGTGAGACTACCTGACCTCTTGCATCTAAACCATTTTTCTCGGTGAAACTAGGGTCCCGCCCCAGCAGGGCCCCGCAACACTCGTAAGGATAGGTTTCGACGCCGTGCTCGCCAATCTTCGCTGCAAGCTCCGCGCCGATCCCGATCTCCAGAATTTCGCTCATCGCAGTCTTACTCTTCATCCCAAAAGCGCTCCGTTAGGTACTTTGACGCGGAATCGGCAAAAACGGTGACGATCACGGCATGCTGGTCCGGCGCAATGCCCTTTGCGACCTGGAAGCAACCCAACATGGCGGCAGCGGCGCTGGGACTTACCAGCAGGCCCTCTTCCCTCGCCATGCGCTTTACCATCCGATATGCCTCTTCCGTGCCGACCTCGAGATTCTCGTCTGCCAGTTTCTGGTCATAAATCGCGGGGCGGATCGCAGTCTGCATGTGCTTCCACCCTTCCAAACCATGAAACGCGGCGTCCGGCTGAAGACTGATGCATTTAACCGTCGGGTTAAATTCCTTCAGCCGCCGTGACACTCCGACAAACGTTCCACTCGTGCCCAGGGCCGCCACGAAATGTGAAATCGTTCCGCTGGTCTGATCCCAGATTTCGTTCGCGGTAGTCCCATAGTGCGCCTGCCAATTCGCTGGATTGCTGTATTGATCCGGGTAGAAATACCTTTCGGCGTTGGTCGCAACGATCTCACGCACCCGCCGAATTGCGCCGTCCGTGCCTTCGTCTCCTGGCGTGATGACCAGCTCCGCCCCGAGCGCTCTCAGGATGTGTTTTCGCTCGCGGGAGGCGCTGTCTGGCAGGCATAGTTTCACAGGATAGCCAAGCGCCGCGCCGATCATGGCATAGGCAATGCCGGTATTGCCGCTCGTAGCGTCAATGATGGTCTTGCCTGGACGAAGTGCCCCGCTGGCCAGGCCCGCCTTAATCATGCTCAGCGCCGGACGGTCCTTGACGGATCCTCCGGGATTGAACCACTCTGCCTTGGCACAAAATTCTATGTTGGGGAATTCGCTACCAATTCGAGTCAGCCGCAACAACGGGGTGTTGCCGATCAGCTCAAGGACAGACTGCCCCGACCTTCCAATTTGCAGCTCTTCCCGGCCTACGGGAGCGCGGCCTGAATCAGCGATCTGGTTGATGGTGGCCATAGTCTTGAATCGCCAGCAAGCCCCTTTGATATGCGACCAGTTTACTCCGAATTAGATGCTGGACGCTAGTTTGAGGGTATAGCCTGATTTTAGCACGAGTTAGG
>JBGPLB010000018.1:0-37741 GCA_041486245.1 Candidatus Acidiferrum sp. | reverse complement strand
GCCGTTTCGCGCATCAACAACGATCTCGAGCGCATCGGCGACCAGGCCGTGAACATCGCGCAATCCGCGCAGCGCATCCTCCGCCATCCCCGCGTCAAGCCCTACGTCGATCTCCCGCGCATGAGCGAGCTTGCCGAAGAGATGGTCCGCAACGCGCTCAACGCCGTCGTCCGCCGCGACGTCGACCTCGCACAAAAAGTCCTCGCCACCGATGATCAGGTCGACCA
This sequence comes from Candidatus Acidiferrum sp., assembly GCA_041486245.1. Lineage (GTDB taxonomy): Bacteria > Acidobacteriota > Terriglobia > Acidiferrales > UBA7541 > Acidiferrum. The sequence continues at coordinate 37,514 of JBGPLB010000018.1, read as the reverse complement.
CTACCGCGATCAGATCTTCCGCGAGCTGCTTACCTACATGATGGGAGATTCCAGCGTCGTCTATCCCGCCTTCGAGCTCATCCTCGTTGCCAAAAATCTCGAGCGCATCGGCGATCACGCCACCAACATCGCCGAAGACGTCATTTACATCGTCCAGGGCCAGGACGTCCGCCACCCCACCGTCGATCGCCGCTAACTCTGGCACACACCCCGCACCGTTCGGTCGTGTGGCAGTTTCTGATTATTCGACTTTTCCGAAGTTAACGACACAATGAGTTTGAATCGTATCAAAGTGCATGTTCACATTCTAATGCGGCACGGATGGACGCTCCTTCTTGGGAGCGCTTTTCTCGGTCACTTCTTTGGTCGGTCGTCTCGAGCAATGGAATCAGCAACCTAAATCTTCATCTTCTTCCAGTTTCGGGCGGGTCCTGTGGCGAGCCCCGTCACAATCCTGGTGATTGCGGTAACGCGCAAGTCTAAAGAGGCGATACTCACCTTTAATCGGGTTTATCACTGGTTGATACGGAGCCGTTCAGCTTGTGCAATTTTGCCAACTGCTCCCGTACCTGATCCGCGTTTTTCGCATGCGGAGCTAACTGCAAATATGTTTGTATCTCGGAGATTGCCGTAACGTAATCGTTTTTTCGGGCATAAATTTCAGCCAGTAAGAGATGCAGCTCTGGAAAATGAGTGCGCAGGTCGACATGTTCCGCCGTGAGCGCGCTCTTTTCGGCGGCTTCGATTTTGTTGAGCCTGTAATTTGCGACCGCGTTAAAGAAATAAGCCTCGGCGTAGTTCAACGGATCGAGATCCAGGACGTAACCAGTAACGGCCGCCTGATTGAAGGGATCGAGATCCAAGATGTGAGCAGTAAGTTTAAGCACCTCTGGCCAATTTTCTGCTTCGTAGGCCAATAACGCGAGCGAGAGATAAGGCGGCAAGAACCTGGTATCGATAGTCGTGGCTTGGGTATACGCTGTGCGAGCCGCATCGTTCTGGTGTTCCTTCTGTAAAACGGTGCCCAACTGGAACCAGGCGTTCAGGTACTTGGGGTAGAGCTCCACCGCAGTTTCAAAATATTTGTGTGCGTCGGCAAGTTTGCCATTCCTCTCGGCCTGGAGGCCTTTCTCATAAGCTTTTCTGGCATCTCCGGGCGCTTTGTATGGGGTGACGCTCAGCGTCGCGCCTTTAATCTTTGTAGCTCTCTGCACCACAATAACGCCCACGTCAACGCTGCCGCCGAAGGTATCGAGGTCCACAAGGCTGATGACACCGTAGTGAAAACCAGAGGCCGAGGCCCGTAGCTCACAATTCCTCAACTCGCGTCGTGAAATTCCCATAACCGAGTCCTTGCCAGCCGCGCCAGTCTGCGAAGTCGGCTCGCCGCTTGCGCTTGCGTCAAGGAAAGTATCGGCCCTCGATCCCAATTGCATGCTGAAATCGCCGCCCAATGATGCATACAACTGCTGACGCACCCTGTTGTTGCAAATGCGCTCAATCAACATGTCGTTTGGAACAGCTGTGCCGTCGTTGGTTGCAACGCGTCCTCGGAGATACATGACAAGGTCCCCTGTCGGTTGAATCGGCTCCGAACTCAGGGGAAGGGAATTCGCAGGACGGCTTGGAGGTGTTGGAGGCGGAGGTGCGGGAGCCGGGGGCTTCTGCGCCATTGTTACTGGGACCAGTAGTGGCAATGCGAGCGCCAGCACGACGAAAATACGCACGCGGTGGCTCATAGATAGATTCCTAGGCTGGGAACCTGAGATAGGCAAGAGTCTAGGGCGCAAGTCAGTTCGAGTCAAGGCTCGCACATCGAATAAAGGTACGGCCACGATGTGGCGATGCCTCGGTGCGCTCTGGTAGGACAACTCTGAACGTTTTTTTGGCAATTCGGGAATGGTCAGTCGCGCGGGACCGCCACGCCTCCTGCGCTTGATGATCGCGCTAATCGAAAGGTGACCCCCACCCCGCCGTTCAAATAACTAGGCGGTACTAGCACCGACAAGTACTTGACTTTCCGTCGAATCTGAGGTAGTATCTTGCTAGGAAAATTCCTGAACGGCGGCAGCTCACGCTGCCGTTTTTTTATTTCTAGGACCCGGGCAGCTGAATTCTCGCCTGGCGGTCAGGAAATCCACGGCCAGAAAGTAACTCTTTTATAATCAACACTTACAAAAGTGCCACAAAACAAAGAACTTTAAGTTCCTTTAGAATCCGCACTTACGCAAAACCGGGGGGAGGGTACCCTCCTGGCGAGCGCCAATCGGGCCCGAGCGAAGCCTCGCTCACTCCCTCTGCGCCTCAAGCCCCAAGGACCTGGGCCGGATACCAGCGACAAGCAGCCAGAGAAGGAGTAGTGCGCTCGCCAGGCTAAGCCCGTCCCCGACCGTACGGTCCCGGGTTCTCGCGAACCGCACGCGCACGTGAGATTCTCCGGCCGGCACGGGCACAATCATTTGGTTGTAGTCTTCGCCGCTCTCGGGCGTGACCATCATCCCGTTCACCTCCACTCGCCACGCGGGATAGTTCAACAAACGCAGCCCAAGAAAAAACCGTTCGCGCGTGCTGACGGAAACCTCTTTGTCTTCTGGACTCCAGCGATCCACCATTATCTTGGGCTTGCTTACTGGGCCAGGCATGGAATCTGTGTCCATCACCATCGCCTGGAGCGACTTCCTCGGAATGTTCGTGTGGTCGTCTCCCGCGGAATCGTATTCGTCCGTGCCGTCGAATCCCTCTCCGTGCGCGATCGCTCGACGCAAGCCTGGAATATCCTCGGAATCCCACCATCCCCTTTTCGCGAGCACAACTCCGGACCCGCTGATGAGCGCAAACGTCACTACCACCCATACCCATCCCCAGCGCTTGCGGCCCATCGCGCTTCCAAGAAACACCGCGAACGGCACGGCAAGTAGCGACATCCAACGCCACGGAAATTGCACGAAGCGCAATTTGGGCAGCAGTTCCCAGAGAATGGCGGTGAAGCGCATCATAAAAAACGCCGCCAGTCCCGCAAGCAATAGCATGGCGGGCCACAATCTGCCTTCCCATGCTCCGTCACGGTTTTCACGCGGTCTGCGAGTTGCCAGCGCCGCCAATCCTGTCAGAATCATCAGCAAAACGGCGATGCTCGATGCGATCCAATTAAAAAGCGTGTGCTCCGGATCGTTGATCACCGTGAAGAGAAAGTTTTCCGATGGCTGTAGACCGGTTGAGAGCGCTTGCCCGATGTTCACCCAGCGCTGCTCGTAAGCCGCGGGCAAGAGATAGAATCCCGCCAGGCCGAACCCCAGCGCCAGCCCCGCCGCACCACGCATAAGCGGCTTCCAGGACTTTCCCGTCAGCGCGGCAAAACCAAACACGGCAGCCGAGCTATAACTGGTAATCACTCCCGCCGGCGCGTTGGAAAGCCATACTGCGGCAAACACGGCGGCAAAGCAGGCGATCGTCCAGCGTGCATGCCCTCGCTCAGTCCGCGCTGGACTTTCCAGCAGCTCGCAGAGTTGGAACACCAGGAAGAACAGCAGCGGAAAGAACGCGTTGGCCAACAGCTCCGCGAAATCGCTACGCACATAAACAATCACCAGAGCGTACGGATTTGCGGCGAAGCAAGCCACGCAGAACAAAGCGGACCTCTCCGAAAGGAGGCGCCGCGCAAGCGCAAAAGCGCTCAATCCCGCCAGCGTTTGAACCAGCACGATGAAAACAGCCGGCACCGCATTCCACGGCAGGACAGATCCCAGCGCAGCCCCGAGCATCCACGAGAACGGCGGGTAGAAAATAAATCTCGGTTCACCGAAACCGAAATTTGCCCATTCTGTCCATCGCGGATAAACAATTCCTTCTTTCCATTGGCCCGCGGCGTCCAGCCAGGAGGCGGCGTGAAACTGGAAATCATGGCCTGTTGGGCTCCCGAGCCAGAAGCACGGCGAAACAATCAGCAACGAAATCAAAAGCGAAACAAAAAAGGCGGGAAGCCAGCGGCGAAGCCGGGCGGTCGCGCGCACCGGATTCTGATATTCAGCGGAAGATGTCATTCAGTGTTCATGCCATTTTAACCAAAAAAAGAAAGTGTCACGTAGGGTGTGCTCGCCCTCTTGGCTTACTTTTTTTCGGGCTTCTCCGTTTTCGCGGGCTCAGCGACAGGCGGCGGTTCCTCGCCCCAGATATATTTTGCAAACCATTTTTCATTTTCCTCCATCACCGCGCGCTGCTGCTTCGGCTTCGTGATTCCGTGGCCAAATCCTTTGTAAACCACCATCTTCACCGGCACGCCGTGATCCTCCAGCGCCTGACGCAGTTCATATCCGTTCGGAATGGGCACGCGCCGGTCGTTTTCGCCCTGCTGGATCAGCGTGGGCGTCCTTGCCTTCGCGATGTAGGTGATCGGCGAAGTCTTTCTGTAAATTTCCGGATCGTCCCACGGCGTCGCGTGCAAATACTGCCTCGTGAACGGCGTGATGGCCGTGTTCACGTAGTACGTCACCCAGTCGGAAATTCCGGCGCCAACCGATACTGCCTTGAAGCGGTCGCTCGAGGCGGTGATGAACGCAGAAATATATCCGCCCTCGCTCCAGCCCATCGAGCCCACGCGATCCTTGGCAACAAAACCCTTCGCGATGAGCGCATCCACTCCCGAAATCACGTCGGCGTAATCGCCCACTCCCAAATTCCTTACGTTCAACGAGCGGAATTTTTCTCCGTACCCAGCCGAGCCTCGGTAGTTCGGCCGCAGAATCAGCGCGCCTTTCGAGACGAATCGCTCCATCGGGTAGTAGCGGTCCGGATTCAGAATCGGCTGGTCCACACCGGTTGGTCCGCCGTGAATCACCACGAGCATTGGATATTTCTTTTTGGGATCGAAGTCGGGAGGCTTCAGCAACACGCCTTCAATCAATGTTCCGTCGGTCGACTTCCAGGAAATCACCTCGCGCCGCGCAATCTTGAATCCTTTCGCTTGGTCGCCCAGCGTCGTGAGTTTTTTCTGCTGCCACGGCGCCACGCTCGCCGTAAATATTTCGGGAAACTCGTTCTCGAGCCCGGCACGGTAGGCCACTTGTTTGTGGTCCTTCGACAAGGAGAATGAAAACGCCGCGAGATGTTCCGGCGAACTGAGCTTCTCAACTGCTTTCGTCTCCGGGTTCAGCCGGAACAGATGCGCGTAGGTTTTCTGTTCCGCCGCGAAGTAAATGCCATCCGCCGCCCACGCGATCAGTCCCGGATCCTCGTCAAACGCGTCCGTTAGTACTCGCGGCGTTCCGCCATCGGCATCCACTACCGCGATTTTCACGTTCGTGTAGAAGAAATACTTCGACCCCGCCGCCGTTTCGAAGGCGATTTGCTTTCCGTCGGGCGACCAGTGCGGATTTCTCTCCGGCCCTGGCGTGTCCACAATCTTTTTCACTTTGCCGTCGTTCACCGCCACCACGTAAATGTCCGCGGTCCCGAGGGAGATCAGGTCCGGATCGCGTTGCGCGCTGAATGCGATGCGCGTGCCATCCGGCGACCACGTAAATTCACCCACGCTGAACATTGCTCCCTCGGTCAGCCGTTTTGGTTCGGGAGGAGCCTCTGTTTCGACTGTGGGAATCTCGAGAGTCCATAGGTGGGACATGCTGTAGTCGGCGTGGACTACCTGGTACTCGCCATACTTTTCCTTGCGGTCTTTCGTTGCCTTCGACTCCGCATCCTCGGCGGTGAAGGCCATCCTTTTCGAATCCGGTGACCACGCGAAGATATTCACGCCGGTTTCCACCTTTGCAAGCTGCCGGGCTTCGCCGCCGTCCGCCGAAATAACGTAGATTTGCTTTTTGCCTTCCGGCGACCCGGAGATCTGGCCCGGCCGGTCGGATAGAAAGGCAATCCACTTGCCGTCCGGTGACCACGCCGCATTTGTGCTCGATTTCTTCGAGGCCGTCAGTTGGTGCCCTTCGCCGGTCGCGGTGTCGGCGATCCACAAATCGCGCTCGAAGGCGTTGTCCTCCCAATTCGTCCGAGAAACTTCATAGACCACGCGCTTTCCATCGGGAGAAATTTCAGGACTGAATGCGCCCTTCATCTCCAACGATTGGTCAATTGTGAGTGTCGTAGAATTGGATGGTGTGATTGCCGGCCCCGGCTGCTGAGCGGAGAGGCACACGCTAAACAAGCAGGTCATCGTCAGCAGTAGGGCGGCCCAAGACGCCTTGCGCATTATTCTTCTCCTCGAGACTCGTTTCGAGCTCGCTCACTCAATATTTTATTTTTTCGACCAGCGGATAAATCCAAAGGCCAGTCCGACACCAACGAGTCCCATCGCCAGATAGACATGCCAGCCATGCAACTCGAGAGCGGATATAACGGCCGCCAGCCCGGAGAGAGCGATAAGGATCACGGCCTTGCTCTTCGATATCTCCCTCTGCATCGCGGGTGCTCCAGGCCGCGCCGGCCGGGCAGAACTTCCGTTGCCTCGGCTTAAGCAGACGCGGATCGCGGCTCGGTTTCTCTCGTTAGCTCTTTGCTCAGCAAAATGATTTGGCCCACGTGGTGATAGGCGTGGCCCGCACATCGCAGAAAAATCATAAAGCGTTCCGCAGCTTCAGGTTCGAGTTCGGCTGAATAAGGCGCCATCCAATCTTCGGGCTTTTGCTCTCTGACTGTCGACACAACCATCGCAATGGTCTGGTCGAAGGCTTCCAACACTCCTGCTTTGTCTGGTTTTCCGGTTTCCGTAAATTCTCTATTGCGGTCGCGAACGTATCCTGTCTTCGCCACCCGCGCTCCGATGTAATAATTCAGATTACCCGTCAGGTGCAAAGTCAGGTGGCCGATGCTGTTGCCGTAAGTGAACGGGTTGTGCCAGAACTGCTCCTGCGTTAAAGGGTCGACCCACTTGTGAACGTGAGCCGCAATGAATTCGTAGTACCAGGCGAAGTCTGTTGCAACGGTATTGGGAAGATCAGTCATGACAATTCCTCTGTTTGCGGACTCGCAGGGTCTGCTTCAAAACTTAGTGCGCCGCCGTCCCGCGATCGTTCTTGTAGATCAGGCCTTCCTTCATCACAAAAAAGACGTGTTCCGTCTGCCGGATATTCTCCACAGGATCGCCCGGCACCGCCAGGACATCCGCGAGCTTGCCAGTTTCGAGCGTGCCAATTTTGTCCCCCAGCCCCAACAAGTCGGCGTCCGCAGAGGTTCCGGCCTTCAGGGCATCGATCGGCCTCATTCCCAGATCCACCATAAGGTGAAACTCTTCTGGATTGCGTCCATGCGCGTAGACAGCAGCGTCCGTACCCATGCCGATTTTCACGCCTTTCGCCAGCGCTCTCTGAAACGTCTGATGGACTGAGGCAATCGCGGCCTTCGCTTTTGCCAGAATAGGAGGCGGGATATACGTTCCCTTGTTTATCTGCTCCTGTATACCTTCAGGGGCAAGCAGCGTGGGCACGTAGTAAGTCCCGTGAGTCTTCATCATGTCCAGCGCCTCGTCGTCGAGAAACGTCCCGTGTTCAATCGAATCAATGCCCGCGCGAATAGCGCGTTTTGCGCCCTCCGCTCCGTGCGCGTGCGCCGCTGCCTTGCGGCGCAGCGCGTGGGCTTCGTCCACGATGGCGTTCAATTCCTCTTGCGTAAGTTGCGGCGTGTCCACGTCGTCCGTGAGCGAAAGCACGCCGCCCGTCGCGCAGACTTTAATGACATCAGCTCCGTATTTGTGATCCAGCCGCACGGCATACCGCGCTTGCTCGGGCCCGTTGATAACGCCTTCCATCGGCCCAGACTCGTGGCCAAACAGCCCCGCTCGATAGCCGGCCTCGCCATCGCAGTGGCCGCCGGTGGCTCCTAATGCGTGCACACACACCAGCATTCGCGGGCCCGGTATGACGCGATCACGAATTGCGTTTCGCAACCCTACGTCGAGGTAATCCGACGAGCCCACGTCTCGCACCGTTGTGATGCCCGCCATCAGCGTGACGCGCGCGTTCGCGCTGGCGTCCAGCGCCCGCTCGGCAATCGTTTTTTGGAGTTGATCCAGCTCGCTTTGTTTGTAGTCCTCGCTGTACATCGCGGTCAGGTGCGTGTGCGCGTCGATAAATCCCGGCAGCAGGGTCGCGTCTCCAAAGTCGATGACCTCCGCTCCCGCGGGTATCGCAGCGCTGGGGCCTACGCCCGCAATTTTCCCGTCCGTCACGACCACCAGCCCGGGCTTCAACAGGGCATCGCTCTTGCCGTCAAACATCCGGGCTGCCTTCAGAACGTACGTTTTGCTCGCGGGCTTTTGCGCCTGCCCGACAGCGGGCACCACCATCAGAAAGCTTGCACAAAGAATCGTGAGCACCCCACGGCCAAGCCATCTCCGCATCATTCGATACTCCCAGTTTTTCTCTGCTCGTCTTCGCACGAAATCGTGGAACGCCGACAATAGCTTGCCTCGATTAAAAGTCAAGGTCTTCCTGTTCCGCCGTAGAAGAGCGGACCGTTTTTTGCTACAGTAAAGTCGCCGCTTCCAATAGGAAGTACCGCTCAGAGTATTTTTCTCCAGGAACTCCCCAGCCCGTGGTTCTGGAAGGCGTCGTATCACTTGCACGCAGGGGTGTCCCATGTCTCACTCGGCTCACGACTCTCAGAGGCTCTCTCGATCAGGACTCTTCCCGGCTCTCCGGAAATTGCTGGGCAACTTCCATTTCGGAGCTGGGTTAACCCCCTCATCCGTTCGGATTCACGCAAGTCAGGCTCAGGGTATGTACACCACGGTTCCCCGACATCGGATTTTCCACGTTTTTCACCGCGACTACATTCACCGTCGCCGCCTCACTAACGTCATTCTCATTCCGCTTCTGGGCGGAGTGGCCGCCTACTTCATCACCCGGCCGACCGGCGGCAAAGGCTTTACGCTTCCCAAGGCTGCGCAACAAGAGTCACTTTCTTCGCCGTCAAATTCCTCCTCTAACATCGCGGTCAACTCTTCAGGCTCCTCCGAACTCCCAGGAGCGGCCTCCAATGCAAGCACTCTTGCAAGTTCCGCGATCCTTGGCGCATACAGACTTGCCGACGGCCCGAACGCCGTCACCGAAGTGCCGGACATCGTTTTGCAAGATGCCAAACGCAACAAAGATCTCCACGTGCGCATTTTTTATCCCAACGAGCCAGGTCCGTATCCCGTCATCGTCTTTTCGCACGGGGCCGGCGGTTCGCAATCTTGTTGCGATGCTCTTACCCGGCATTGGGCCACGTACGGCTACATCACACTCCAGCCCACGCACGATGACTCGACGTTGCAACGACGAAACAGCGGCGAAGAGGACATTAACTTTCTGAAGGCCATCCGGGATGCGCTGAATAGGCCCGCGCTTTGGCAGAGCCGTCCTCAGGACATTTCCTTTGTTTTGGATTCGCTGCCCGCATTGCAAAAGCGCATCCCCGCGCTAAACGGGAAAATCGATGCAAAACATATCGGTGTCGGCGGCCACTCCATGGGCGCGTTCACGGCGGACGCTATCGCCGGCGCGCTCGTCGATCTCCCCACCCATCGCGCAGCAAACTTCGCCGACCGGCGCGTGAAAGCCGTTCTCCTGCTTTCGCCGCAAGGGCCCGGCGAATTTGGGCTGGACGACCATTCCTGGGACCAGGTCTCCATGCCGCTCTTGAGCATGACGGGTTCGCTCGACCGGGGAGCCGGTGAGCAGGACCCGGAATGGAGAAAGATCCCCTTTGAGCGCAGCCAGCCCGGCGACAAATATCATGTCTTTATCCAGGGCGCGAACCACATGTCCTTCATCAGCGCGAAGACGCGCCTACCCGCGCGCGCCGCTCGGGGCGAGTCGATTCTCGGCTATACCAATTCCGCATCGCTCGCGTTTTGGGACGCCTATTTGAAGGCCGACCGCACGGCAAGAGATTATTTGCAATCTGACGCTCTCTCGAATTCTACCCAGGGCGCCGTGAAAGTCTCCCGTCGTTAATCGCTTGGGTTCGTAGATTGTGTTCCTCAGTTTTTCCACACATCTGCTCAGGGGGGGTCCTTCCGTACCATTGACGCTGTTACTACGCGCTTCGGAAACTGAGTACAGTATGGCCCGCTATTCTGCTTTTCTCGGGCGCAAGGTTGAGGTCCAATACCGCGCCGGAGACATTCTCTTGCCCGCCTCCGGCACGTTTGTGGCTGATTCCGGCCGCTCGATTTTTCTCGAGCAGAAATACGAGCAGCGCGGCTCCCAAAGGCATTTCCGGTGGGAAATCCCCTACCAATATATCGTTCGCCTCGAGGAGAAAACTGGGCCGACGACGGCTGCGGGCAGCACCTCAAGCTCTCCGGCGGGGGTGTCAGATCCAAACTCGCAGGCGTCGCCTGCTTCCGTTGATTCGAACGCCCAGAGCTCCGCCCGAGCCGCTACATCCGCTGGCGGCGCGCCCGCAATCCTCCCGCTCCAGAATCGTCCCAAGACCGCTTGACGGCCTTCACCCGGCACACGACTCCTGCTCGGCGTTTCGGATACAATCAACCCGCGGTCCAAACTACATTTTCGGCGCGGCGTCCCCTTTGCGTGCCGCGTCTTGCATAGGAGGCATTTTGTGACCCCGGATGCTCGCCCCAACACCACCATCGGCCCCGGAGTGAAAATCGGTCCCGGAGCAAAGGTAAACCCGACAAGAAACATCGGGCCCGGCTCAAAGGTCGGGTTGATCGGCCTCGGCCTGATGGGCCGGCCCATGGGCCACAATCTTTTGAAGGCAGGTTATTCGCTGACCGTCTGGAATCGTACCGCCGCGCGCGCGGAATCGCTGGTGGCCGCTGGTGCCAAGCTTGCAAGCTCCCCCAAGGAGGTGGCCGCCGCCTCCGACGTGCTCATTACTATCGTCAGCGATCCGCCTGCCCTGGAGGAAGTCCTGTGGGGCAGTTCCGGCAAGGACTCGGGCGCCCTTGGGGCGCTTCGTCCTGGCAGCATCTATATCGATTCCAGCACCGTTTCCCCCGGCCTAGCCCGCAAGATTGCAGCTGCCTGCGGTGAACGCCAGGTCGCCTTCCTGGACGCGCCCGTCACAGGTGGAACTTGGGGCGCCGAAAAAGGGGAGTTGGTGTTCATGGTCGGGGGCGACGCCCAAGTGCTCAAAGACGCGGAACCTGTTTTTAGCGTGATGGGCAAACGCTGGTTCCATCTGGGCCCTAACGCGGCGGGCCAGACGATTAAGCTGGCCATGAATCTCATTCTTGCGCTTGAAGTTGACGCACTGGCGGAAGGTCTTGCCCTGGTGACTGCGGCGGGCCTGCAGGGTGAAAAGCTTGTGGAAGTCCTGCAATCCAGCATGGGCCGGGCCGCTGTGCTCGACGTCAAGGCTCCTCTACTTCTGAAGGGCGAATACCCGCCTAGCTTTCCCTTGCGCCTCATGCACAAAGATGTTGGGCTGGCCCTCGATCTGGCGAAGGAAGTTGGGGTCACACTTCCTGCTGGTGCGGCCGCATACACCACCTATTCCGCCGTGAAAAGCGCGGCCAAGGAAGACCTGGACTATGCCGCTGTCATGAAATTCTGGAAGTCTTGAGCAACTGCCTTTTAGAGAGAGGGAAAGAGTGGGATGCCAGCCGCATCGCCGAATGGCTGGTTCTTAGAGAGACCGAACAGCCGCGCGCCGGTCGAGATCGATGGAAAGGTTTTGATCGAGAACCACGGCAACATAGCGAGAGCAGGTCTTCATCTCCGCGGCGGCCCAAGACGAAAGAGCAGGCTGAATGGATCGGCAAGCTTTCTCCAGCTTGGCCACAATCTTGTAATAGCCGCGCACTTCACGCAACCAGGGCGTAGCCTGGTTTATCGCCGGGGACAGCTCATCGCAAAGCCCGAGAAGGGTTCCAAAATCGTTTGGCCCGATGTTCTCCGCCTCGATGCCGGTGGCCGCGCGCAGCGAATCGGAAAGAGGCTGGTTGGCGGTCGTCAGCCAAATCATTCGCCACTGGCTGATGGAGAACTTAACCAGGGCGATTACGGAGAACGCGAGTATGAGGACGGCTGTCATGGTCTTCGCTTGCATCCCTATCTTGCCCGTAGCCTTGGCAGCTCCCAATAGGACACCCGTACCAGCGCACAGGTACGTGCCGTGGTGCCAGAGGCAGCCTCCTTCGGCCACAAGCGATGAGTCTGCGCCGTCCTCTCTGCAGAGCTCTGCCCGTTGATCCCAATTAACCTGGAAATTACTTCTCTTACACAGTCCAAGCGAAAAGCCTTGACCAGCCGGGTGGGCCATCTTAGGGTGGATTGTAACGTCAGTTTCGTTGACTACCTCTCGCATGGACATCCATCCCGAACAGCCAAACTCGCCCCGCGCGGGTGCGCGCGATCAAGAGACCGATTACGATTTGGCCAAGATTGAGAAGAGGGATTGGTGGGTATGGGCCAACTCGATCTTTGTCATGATGCTCCTCACCGGGGCCATCATCTCCTTCGCTCTGCCCTCGCTCATGCAGGGCGCTACAACCTTCTTTAGGATCAAGTTTACCGAAGCTGTTTTCGGATTAGTTGCTCTCGTGGTCATCTTCAATGTCTACACCATCTACCAGCAAGTGCTCATCAAGCGCCTTCGTCGTCAGCTCGCGGAAAAACAGAATCACTCCCTGATCCTTCGCGATCTGGCAATGATTGACGCCTTGACGGGCCTTTACAATCGCAGATTTGCCGAGCAACGGCTGGCCGCTGAAGTAGCCCGTTCCGCCCGCAAGGGCCATCCCCTCATGGTCGTCCTCTTGGATCTGAATGAGTTTAAGTACATCAACGATACCTACGGTCACCCGGCCGGTGATCTGGTCTTGCAGGAATTCGCTGCCGCTATCAGCCGTGCCGTCCGAAGCGGGGATCTCGCGGTCCGCATGGGTGGTGACGAATTTCTTCTGATTCTTCCCGAATGCAATCCCGCCCAGTTGCGGCTAGTCTTAAGCCGCATTGGCCCTCTTCAAGTGGAATGGGAAGGCCGGAGCTTCCCGATAAAATACTCCGCGGGCTGGAAGGAATACGCATCCGGCGATTTACCCGAAGCCATGCTTGCGGCCGCGGATCAAGCTCTATACGAAAACAAGCGTGCCGCCAAAAAGTCTCCCGTTTCGGACTCCGTGCCCGTCTGACTCAGCGAATACCGAATCCAAGATCCACTCAGCGCGCTACGGTATCGCTGCATACTGGCTGTCAAGAGTTACTCGGCAAATGATATAGAATGCCTCCGTTCCTCCGCCGCTTCGGCGCGCGAATTGATAAATCTTGGCGTTGCATTATTCCGGCGCGCATTTCGGAGAACAATCCAATGATCGGGAGGCTTCGAAAATGAGAGAGCGCACGAGACTGCTAGCGCCCATGTGCGCGCTCTCGATGGTCATGGCGCTCGGCGTTGTGGTGGCCCTGCCGCAGGCGAACGACTTAGGCATTTTTACCAATGAGGGCAGCGTCGGAACAACTCCGCCGGGCTGCAAAGCCCATTACGATTCCGCTAAAGGCGAGTACACCATCACGGGGGGCGGCGCCAACATGTGGGCCGCTAGCGACGCGTTCTACTTCGTGTGGAAACAAGTTTCTGGAGACGTTTCCCTCACGGCGGACATCCAGTGGGTCGGCACAAGCACTGCGGAGCATCGCAAGGCTGTGCTGATGGTGCGGCAAAACCTCGATCCTGGCTCGCCGTACGGCGATGCTGTTTCGCACGGCAACGGGCTCACGTCGCTGCAATTTCGCGGCGCGCCGAATGAACAGACCTATCAAGTCATCGCCGCGGAAGACGGCCCGTCGCGCCTGCGCATCGTCAAGAAAGGCAGCCGATTCACGATGTACTTTGGCAAGCGGGGCGAGGAGCTGAAACCGTCAGGCCCGGTTGAATTTGTAGCTCTCCACGATCCCTTCTACGTGGGCCTCGGAGTTTGCTCCCACGTCGCCACCACGGTCGAAACCGCCATTTTCTCCAACGTAAAACTGGAAGAAACGACCCCGGCAAAATAGCCACCAGGACCGTCACTGGAACATCGGTCTCTGACCAGTCACGTAGTAAGAGGCCGGCCTAGTCGCCGGCACAGCCGATTAACGGCAGAAATTGTAAATCTGTGCGCACAAATGCCATTCCCGTGATTCAATTGCAGCGGTCGGGGCACTCGGCCACCGTTCTGGAGGACGAAGATGGAAAACATGATCGCTAAATTGCTGGATGATTTCGATCGGGGAAGTATGACGCGACGCCAACTAATCAAAAGCCTTGCGGTCGTCGCAGCAGTCGCAGCGGACACAACACCAGCGTTAGGCGAAAACTCCCAAGCGTTCAAAGCGGTCGCGGTCAATCACATTTCTTACCAGGTCAAGGACTATGCGAAGACGCGCGACTTCTACGCGGACTTGCTGGGAATGAGGGTGGTGGGCGATACCGGCACGCGGTGCAACTTGATTCTCGGCGACACGAATACGTTCGTGATTCCGCGCAATGCCCCTCAAGGGAGCACGCCGCCGCGGATCGATCACGTTGCGTACACCATCGAGAACTGGGACAAGAATGCTGTGAAGGCTGAATTAGAGCGTCGCGGGCTCAATCCGCAGCCTGACACTGAGAACAGTTTTCACATCAAAGATCCGAACGGATTCGATCTACAGATCAGCGGGAAGGAAATGAAGCCTGCTTGAGCAGATGGCGTTTGTTACGCCTCTAGGTTTTATTTGTTCGCCAATCGGATCGTGGGTTAGATTCGCGCGTAGCGTAGAGACATCCAGTGATGCTGGCGGAAAGTACATTTATGCCTACACTTGCATCTGTCATGGGTGAGTTGAAAAAGAAGGGTACTGAGAAAACGCGCAAAACCTACGCGCGCCACGGCATGGCAACGAACAAGATGTTCGGCGTGAGCGTCGCAGACCTCAAGGTCATCGCAAAGACAATCAAAGGACAGCAGGCACTCGCATGCGAGCTGTACGCAACAGGTAATATGGACGCGATGTACCTCGCCGGAATGATTGCCGACGGCTCGCAAATGACCAAGCAGCAGCTGACTGCCTGGGCCGAGGGTGCGGCAAATCTGCGGATGATTGCCGAATACACGGTTCCTTGGGTAACGGTTGAGAATGCGCACGCCCGCGAGCTGGCGAAGCAATGGATCAAGTCCAAGAAGGAACACGTCGCGTCGTCAGGTTGGTGCACTTACTCGGGACTTCTCGCTACAAAACCCGATGAGGAGTTGGACCTTGCGGAAATCGAGAGCCTGCTCGGCTTCGTCGTAAAGGGAATCAAGAGCGAACAAAATCGCGTTCGCTACACCATGAACGGTTTTGTGATTGCCGCCGGCGCTTACGTGAAGCCTCTTTTGAAAAAAGCGAAGGCGACGGCCCGAGAGATCGGCGCCGTTTCGGTGGATGTGGGAGAGACGGCCTGCAGTGTTCCACTTGCTACCGCCTATATTGAAAAGATCGAAGCCGCCGGCCGCGTCGGTCAAAAGAGAAAAACGATCCGATGCTAGGCAGAAAATACCCCGGGATGAACGCACCTGGCGAGTGAGTATCCAGGTTTTGATGAAGTGTACCTTTCCTGATGCCGATGCAATTCAATTTCCGGGATGATACTCCCTCTCGGTGTGTCCCTTCAATTGCGAGGGATAGAAATAGACCTCGCGCAAATCTCCCGTGCTATAGCGCTGAGCTTCATCGTTGAAGTGCGGCGACGAGGGATGCCCGCTCTCACCGCCGGCAGTCACAGCCTTGGCGTGAACTTTATCGCCAAACTCGACTACCGCAACAAAGCTGTTTCCGCTCGTGCCATACCACTTTTTCGTTCCTGGATACGGCCGCGCCCCAAACGACGCCAAAGAGCCCCACATCGACGAAGTGAACCCCACAGGAATGCTCGGCCCTGCATCGCTGAAGGGCTGCACGATGTCTCCCGTCAGCCGCTGGAATCGATTGATGTCGCCCCACGGCGTCTTCCAAGTGCCGAAATCTCCCGCGAGTCTGTCGGACGCATCCGACAATGCTTGCAGCAGCAGCTCCGGCGGCGCTTTCGTGCAAATGTAATCGCTCATGTAAATGCCCGATTTTTTTGCGTCGGCGCCCACGCGTTTTTGTATGTCCTCGCCCCAAAAGACCGCCAAAGCCGTCGGCACCGACGTCACGCTCCACCGCAAGTCCCACCCGCGCAGGGCACCAATCTGCTCGGCCACTTTCGCTTTCAACGGATTGTCCGCAGGCGTATCGTCCCACGTCTTCAACAAGCACGGGAGCGGCTTCTCAAACCACGTCAAATAACTGTCGAACGCCGACGCAATCAGCGAGGCGACCGTGAAGTCTTTCTTGTCATGTAAGACGCGGATGGCGTGCAGTCCTCGCGCCGATTCTCCTCCCGTCTCCACATACACGGGAAAATCTTCTTTCTTCGGGCTGCTAGGCCCCGCGGCGGACCACGGCCAATTGTTGGAGTTGTAAAGCCACCCGCTCTTCGGATTCAGCAGGTGCGGTGTCTCATCAATCGAAAGCAGCCCGTGCCACTCCGTTGCGGGATTGCTTCCATCGACCGGCTTCGCCCAATCAAAACTCGCATCGCGCTTCGGAATGAAATTTCCGTGAAAATACGCGATGTCCCCGTCGGCGTCTGCGAAAATCGTGTTGTTCGATGAATTCGTGTGCAGCTCCATCGACTGCCGGAAAGAATTGTAATCTTTCGCCTTCGTCCGCGTGTAGGACTGGGTGAGAGCCTTCACGTGCTCCTCCATCAAGCGGATGCTCACCCACTTTCCGTCCATCTCGGCGACGACCGGTCCGTGTCCCGTGCGGTAGACGGTGAATTTCTTTTCCGTCATGCCATCCGCCGTTTTGTACGGCACCGTGATCTCCCTGACCTCGACTGGCCGCTCCTCCTTCCCGTACTTGTAGTAATACTTGCCGCCCTTCTTCTCCACCGTTTCGAGATACCAGGTAATCGCGTTCACTCCGCTTGACGTGTGCATCCATCCCACTTTTTCGTTGAATCCCTGGTACACAAAAAATTGTCCCCAAGTCACCGCGCCGTACGCATCCAACCCTTCGTCGCTCGCCATCTGCAGCTCGGACCGGAAGAAAAATGACGTGTGCGGATTGATCAGCAGCAGCGCGTGATGGTCAGCGGTATTCGAGGGCGCAATCGCCATGCCGTTCGAGCCGCTGGGCTCCTCGAGCTCATCATCGTTCTCCGAAGCTCCCGCTCTCACGGGGGATTTTCCATAAAACGCTTCAAGTTGCGCGAGGTACACGCGCTCGATGTCGCCCCCGATGCTTCCCTCGGTAAAACTAAGCGCCATCCACGGTTCGAATCGCTGGATGACCCTCGGCTTTACTTCGTGATGATTGAAGAGGTAGAAGTTCAATCCATCCGCGAACGCATTCATCAATTTCTTCAGCCACTCCGGGCTCGTTTTGTATTCCATCTTCAAGACTTCGGGATCGATGAAAAGCTTCATCCGCAAGTCCTGGTAAATCTTTGACTCGCCTTCCGTCTCCGCCAGGCGTCCCATCGCGTTAATGTAGTTCGTCTCGACGCGGTTGAAGTCGTCCTCCGCCTGCGCGTAAATCATGCCGAAGACCGCATCCGCGTCAGTCTTCCCGCGAACATGAGCGATTCCCCAGTCGTCCCGCGTGATCGTTACGCTAGCCGCCTCGCGCTCCCATCGCGCCACTTCTGGATTTTTCGCTGCCTGAGTAGCAGAAAAACCGGCGCCTTCACCTCGAGCCACCGCTTGCGAACCAAACAAACATGCCGCTGTCGCAAGCAGCAAGACAAAATGGAATCTCTTCATGATTGCCTCTGAAGGAATGAAAAACCACTCGTCGCCACGTCGCTCCATGATCCGAGCCGTCTCGCGTAACTGCGACAGCGTAGCATCATACTCCGGTCCGCCGAGCACGGCAGCAATCAGCCCTTTCCGCGCGGCTGTTCATCGTGTAAATTTCTTCCTTCCATGCGAAACCTTCTGGCTTTACTCGCACTATTAACCACCAACAATTTGCTGGCTGCGACGCCGCCCGAGGGCATCCCGCGCGAACTCGCTCGCCAACGCGCCGCGCAGCTTTCCGACATTCGCTATCACATTCGCCTCACACTCACTCCCCGCGCGCCTTCCGCATCCGGCCACGAAGACCTTCAGTTTCATTCCAGCACTTCCTCACCTGTGCTACTCGATTTTCGCGAAGGCACCCTAGCAAATCTCACCGTCAACGGCGTAGCTGTCTCCGCAAAAATCGAAAACGGCCATATCGAGTTCCCCGCAAGCGCCATCCACGCGGGCGAAAACACCGTCAGCATGGATTTCACCGCTCCAGTCGCGACCGCCGGAAAAGCCATCACGCGATTCGAAGACAAAGACGACAATACCGAGTATCTCTACACGCTTTTCGTCCCCATGGACGCCGAAATGGCGTTCCCTTGTTTCGATCAACCCGATTTAAAAGGCCGCTTCCATCTCGAACTCACCGCTCCCGAAAACTGGATCGCTATTTCCAACACGCCCATCGAATCTCAATCTCCTGTCGGCAGCGGTGAACGGGCCACAGTTTTTGCCGAGACGCGTCCCATCAGCACTTATCTCTTTGCCTTCGCCGCCGGCCCTTTCCGCAGAGTTCACGAAACCCCCGGCCTCCCCGGTCTCTATGTCCGCCAATCCAAATTCAAAAAGGCCGAAGAAGAAGCTTCCGAAGTCCAGCAAACCACCGCGCAAGGCATCGACTATCTTTCCAAATACTTCGCTCAACCCTTTCCGTTTCCCAAATACGACCTCGTCCTAATCCCCGGCTTCGCTTACGGCGGCATGGAGCACGCCGGCGCCACTTTCCTCCGCGAAGAATCCGTTCTCTTTCGCAGTGCCCCCACGCACAGCGATCATCTCAATCGCGACATCCTCCTTCTGCACGAACTCACCCATCAATGGTTCGGCGATCTCACCACCATGCGCTGGTTCGACGACCTCTGGCTTAAGGAAGGCTTCGCGCAATACATGGCCTATCACGCGCTCTCGGCCCTCAAGCCGAATGAAAATATCTGGAAGCGTTTCTATCAATCCATCAAGCCCGCCGCCTACTCCATCGATTCCACCAAAGGCACAACGCCGATTTACCAGAACATTAGCAATCTCAAGGACGCGAAGTCTGCTTACGGAGCAATCGTCTATTCGAAGGCGCCTGGCGTCATCAAGCAGCTCGCTTTCGTCCTCGGCGAAGAAAATTTTCGCGATGGCCTGCGGCTCTATCTCAAGGAGCACGCCTACGCCAATGCGGAGTGGAGCGATCTCGTCCACGCATTCGAGAAAGTATCGAGAAAGTCGCTGCAAGACTGGGCCGCCATGTGGATTCGACATCGCGGTATGCCCCAGGTTGACGTCGCGTGGTCCTGCAATGCGGAAGACCGCATCGATCATTTTTCTGTGACGCAACACGACGTTCTGGGCGAGGGCGGCGTTTGGCCTATCGCCATGCAAATCGAGCTCGCCTATCCCGAAGGCGCTCCGACTAGTCTCCGCGCGCAACTCAACACAGAAAAATCCGACTTGCAGGACGCTCTCGCCAAGCCCTGTCCGCGGTACGTATTCCTCAACGATCAGGACTTCGCCTACGGCCGCTTTCTTCTGGATGAGCGCAGCCGCAAGGCGGTTATCGAGCAACTCGGGGGAGTCTCCGATATTTTCGAACGCACTCTGCTTTGGGGCTCACTGTGGGATTCCGTCCGAGAAGCTGATTTCGCTCCGCGCGAGTTTCTGGATCTTGCGCTGCGTCTACTTCCCACCGAGACCGACGAATCGCTCGCGCAAAGTTTGATCGGCCACGTCACTGCGAGCCTTCACCGCTACGTCAGCGACGCCGCCCGCGCGCAAATAGTCCCCAACGCTGAAACTCTTGCCTCGGACCGTATGCTTCATTCCAACGAACGAGATTTCCGCATCATCTGGTTTCGCGGCCTCCGGGCCATTGCGGAAAGTCCGCAAGGGCGCGCGCAACTCAAAGGTTTGCTCAGTGGCAGACTCGCCGTCCCTGGCGTCGATCTTCGCCCCCTCGATCGCTGGACCATAGTCACTGCGTTAATCGCATTGAACGACCCCAACGCGGATTCCCTCTTCGCCGCCGAAGAGAAGCGTGACCAAACCGGCGACGGCCAGAAATACGCCTACATGGCCCAAGCTGCCCGCCCGGACGCCGCCACCAAGCAAAAATATTTCAACGATTATCTCCACGACCCATCTCGTCCCGAAGACTGGATCGCGCAAAGCCTCGGGGCCTTCAATTACTGGAACCAGTCGGATCTCACGTTGCCATACTTGAAGCCCGCTCTCGAAGCTCTCCCGCAGATCAAGCGCGAACGCAAAATCTTTTTCGTCCTCGGCTGGCTCAACGCCTTCCTGGATGGCCAGCGCTCGCCCGCCGCCCAGGTCCAAGTCCGCGAATTTCTATCCACCGCGCCACTCGACAAAGATTTACAACTAAAAATTCTAGAGGTTTCCGACGAACTCGACCGCACCGTAAAAATCCGGCAACGCTTCCCCTGATCCTGCGAAATATCAGTGAGAGGTCGCGGCTTCTCTTTCTGTTACGGCTTGGCGTTTGGCGAGAAAAAGCCGATGGGAAGGTCGCGCGCCGTTCGCAATCCCGCCGGAGCGTCGAGAATCACCGGAATCGAATTCACCACTACCGACGCGGTGGCAATATCGCCATGCGTGCCGCCGGGAATCACCAAGCTAATGTTCGGGTGGCCCTTCAACACGATGGTGTCGGCGGGCTCTTTCGCTCCGACGTACATTTGCAATTCGAGATACACCAGTTCTTTCCCGCTGGCCATGCCGCGCGCAATTTGGTGCACGCCTGCAGCTTGGCCTGCTTCGACCGTCAAATATTCCGTCTGTACGCGCTCGGTGGCGACCTTTGGTTCAATCGTTTCCGTAATTTCGTCCACCGGAAGGTTCAAGCTGTCCGCAATCATCGCTACTGATTCCGGCAATCCAACGTGTTTGATTACTCCGGCCTTCACCTGCATTCGAAATTCTTCCACGCTCATGCCCGCCCCGATCTTCTTTTGCAGGGGCAATCGGCGCTTACCGCCATCCACGATGCGCATCGCTTTCGCGTGCTCGATCCGCTGCGAAACAGCCGCCAGGGTAATGACCAGCTTGTCCATCACGAAGCCCGGGTTCACGCCCGTTCCCACCAGCGCGACTCCCCAATCTTTGGCCGCTTTGTCCAGGCTTGCCGCCAATTCCGGATACGTGCGCAGCGGATACGACAACTCCTCACACGTCGAAACGATGCACGACTCCGCTTCCAGGCACGCCAGCAACTGGTCCATCACTTTCGGCAGGGAAGACGATGTCGAGTGAATCACCACATCCGCGGCTTGCTCCAGCACTTCCTTTGCGTCCGCCGAAACTTTGACGCCCCAAGGCGCATCCGTCGCTCCGGTAACTTCGCCGAGGTCGCGGCCCACTTTGGCCGGGTCAGTATCAATGGCGCCGATAATTTCAATGGCTTGCTTCTCCCGCATCAGCCGGGCAATGGACGCGCCGATCGGTCCAATGCCGTACTGGATCACTCGAATCTTCTTCTTCACGATTTCCCCCGTCGATTCTCAGCGCGCGTCGCACACTGCGCATTTTCCCCAGAAAAGAAACCTCTACGATAGTGGAATTCGCAGATGCATTCAACGCCCAACACGTCTCACGGACTGGCCGCGGAGTGCGCCACGAATGTCAGTCTGCACTTGGCAGCGGCTTACTCAACACGCGCATTACGCGCCCAGGCAATCTTGCTCCAAAGTTGCCGAGGGTTGTAGCACGGCTCATAATGGTGACTCCCAAGCATCGAGCCTTTGGAGGACCGCGCCATGCCCGCAAAAAAACTGTCCGACGCCGAAATACAAGCTCTTCTTTCCAAATTGCCGGGGTGGAAGATCGTCAACGGCAAGCTGCACCAGGAATATGCGTGCAAGGATTTTGTGGCGGCCTTTGGTAACATGACCCGCGTCGCTCTGGTCGCCGAGGCCATGAACCACCATCCGGAGTGGTTCAACGTTTGGAACAAAGTGGTGATCGACCTCATTACTCACAGCGTAAAAGGCATCAGCGACTACGATTTTGTCCTGGCAGAAAAGATTCAAGAGATTTTCTCTCCCGTTACGCCGAGCCTCACTGGCCAGTCCAGATGACCCACGCCAACAAACTCGCTCGGTAACTTGCCCCGGCTGGCAGTGGCACATCCGCGTACTCGAAGCGAGGTGCTATTGACACCAATCATGGGTGCGCGAAAATAGAGCTACCCCCTTCCTAGAAGTTTGCCCTTTGGAAATATACGGTCCAGAAGACTGCCCTCTCCAGTCTCGCCAAAAAGTGTCTCGCGAAGAAAATTCGCAAAGGGCGGATTGCCGCAGGAATTCGTGCCGCTATTTCTTATTTCCACGCACGGCGTGCGAATTTCGCGGAGGGGAGGTTCTTGGCATGAATGAGAAAAAGCTTCGCGTGTTGCTCGCAGAAGGCGATCCTGGAGAAGCCGCAGATTCCTTGCGGACGCTCTATCCGGAGCCGGATAGCCACTTGGAATTGAGCGTCGTCTCCTCCATACCGACTCTGCTGGGAACGATAGATCTGGCCGCACCGGAAACCATCTTTCTTGACCTTTCGCTTGGCCACCCCGATCCGTTGGACGCAGTGCGACGCGTGCACCGCGCCGCTCCGGGCATTCCACTCATTGTTTTTGCCGATGTCGCCGATAAGAGTTATGCCACGCGATGTATCTCCGAAGGCGCGATCGACTATCTCCTGAAGGGTTTCATGGACACCCGCGCGGTGGAACGAGCGCTTCGAACGGCGCTCGAGCTCAATACGCTCGAAGGCCTCGCCGACCTCCTCCGGGACCAGCCTACTGGACTTTACAGCCGAGACGGATTCACGACACTGGGGAACCGGTCCATGGAGACGGCAATGCGCTCCGGCGGCACGCTCGTTCTTCTCTGCGCTCGGATCGCGAATTTTTCCGCATTGCACGCCGAGTTTGGCTCGAGCGGCAGCGAGCAGGCGATACGCGAAACGGCCGAGCTGATCGCCAGTTGCTTCCGGCGTAGCGATTTTATGGCGCGGCTGGGCGAAGCCCAGTTCGCCGCCCTCGCCATCGATGCGGCAGAACCCAGCGCACAGGTACTTGGCCAGCGCGTCCAATCGCGGCTGGCCATCTACAACCAAAGCCGCAAACCCTGGGGACCCTTGATGCTGCGCCTGAGCGCAGGTTATTGGGGTGCACACGACACCAGATCCTTCGCGGAGTTTCTCGATGCCGTGGAGTCCGAGCTGCGGCAACAAGAAGTGGGCCTGAGCCAAACCACGGCTCGTCAAGAGAACACTCCGAAAAGAGGGTAGATCTCCATGAAGAGACCACTAAAATCCGAAGGAAGCACGGTTCGAATGGTGAGCAATCTCCATCGGACGCCTCGCGTCTTCACCTGCCCGGGAATTCACGCGCTGGGAACCGCATGAAATCCATCCTGCTCGATGAAATGCGCAGCGCGGAAAGCACCACGGCGCTCCGTTTGCTTATTCTTGAAAGCGAACCACAGGACGTCGAGCTGACGCTGCTCGAACTCAGAGCCTCCGGCTTCTCGGTGGAGGTTATTATTGCGCAAGACCGTGAACAATTCCTTGCGGCGCTGCAAGGGGGAAAATTTGACGCCGTGTTGGCCGACTATCGTCTACCGAGTTGGAGTGGCCTCGAAGCGCTGAAAGAATTGCGCGCGAGCGGAAGAGACATTCCGTTCCTGCTGGTGACCGGCACGCTCGGCGAGGAAGCCGCCGTCGAATGCATCAAACAGGGAGCGAACGACTGCATACTCAAAGATCATCTGGTGCGTCTTCCGGCGGCATTAAAGAGCGCCTTGAACGAGAAACGTCTCCGCGACGAAAATGTTCGCGCCCACCAAACGCTCTCTGAAAGTGAAGCACGGGCCCGTGAACAGTTCGCTGAGCTCGATCAGATCTTTCGCACCGCGCCCATTGGTCTGGCCATCTACGGCCCAGACATGCGCTATCTGCGCGTAAACGAGCAACTGGCTAAGATAAACGGCCTGCCGGCAGACAAGCATCCGGGGTTGATGACGCGGGACGTGAATCCGGACGTTGCCAAGGCTGTCGAGTTGTATTTGCGGCGCGTGTTTTCGCGAGGCGAATCGATTTTTAACGTCGAGATACAGGGCTCGGCGCAGACTCAATCCGGGGCGCAACGCACCTGGCTGGTCAGTTTCCATCCGCTTCGCGGAGCTAGTGGCGTGATCTTCGCGATCAGCGTGGTGGTCCTGGAAATCTCGGAACGCAAGCGCGCCGAAGCGGCTCTCTCTCTTTCCGAAGCGCGCAACCGGCAGCTTGTTGAAAACTCTATTTACGGCATCTTTCGCATCTCTCCTGACGGTACTTTTCTTGATCCCAATCCCGCCCTTCTTCGCATGCTTGGATGCGGTTCTCCCGAGGAGCTGCATCCTCCTGCCCTGGTCAGTGACATATTCCGCTATCCTGCCCATTACGCGGAGTGCATGGCAGCGTGCCGCCAGGAAGGCCAAGTACACAGCGCGGAGACCGAGTGGCGCCGGCGTGATGGCGGGATAGTGGTCGTGCGCCTGCAACTCCGCGGGCTTTCTGTCGCCAAGTTGACGGCTTCTGTCGAAGTGATCGCCGAGGACGTTACCGAGGTTCGCGCCGTAGAGCGCCAGTTGCAGCAGTCCCAAAAATTTGAGGCCGTTGGTCAGCTTGCGGGCGGCGTCGCTCACGACTTTAACAATGTTGTCGGCGCGATTCTGGGCTGGGCCGAGTTGGGGTTCGATCAAAGCCAGAGCTACCCGCTGATCGCGGAACGCTTCGCGCGCATTAGGGAGCAAGCCGAGCGTGCCGCTGCACTGACACGTGAACTCCTCTCGTTTGCGCGCCGCCAGGTATTGCAGCCCAGGACCGTAGACCTGAATGCGTTAACCAGCGACCTGGCCAGCTTTCTGGATAAAGTCATCCGCAAGGACATAGAGCTCAAAGTGGTCAACGCCCCGCTGGACCCCATCAAGGCCGATCCAACTCAGATCGAGCAGGTGCTGATGAACCTCTGCTTAAATGCGCGGGACGCCATGCCGCAAGGAGGCCGGCTGATGATTGAAACGGAGATGGTGGAGATCGACGATTCCTACTGCCGGTTTTATCCCTACGTCACGGCAGGGCGCTATGCTGTTCTCTCCGTTTCCGACACCGGCATTGGTATGGACGCAGAAATGCGCGAGCGCATCTTCGAACCTTTTTTCTCTACCAAGGAGAAGGGAAAGAATAGTGGCATGGGTCTGGCCACAGCCTATGGAATTGTCAAGCAGCATGGGGGATTCATCCATGCATATAGTGAGTTAGGACAGGGTACGCTTTTCCGAGTCTATTTGCCGGTTGGGCCGGAGCATCCTCGCGATTCCCATGCCGCGCACATGCGTGCGGATTCGGTTGTCGAACTGCGTGGCACCGAGACGCTTCTTCTCGCGGAAGATCACGACTCCATCCGGGAGATGGCCAGGCAGACGCTCGTCAACCTGGGGTACCGCGTTCTTTCTGCGGTCGACGGAGAAGAAGCGATGCGCCTTTGCGAAGCGGAGACACCTGCGCTGGCCATTTTGGACGTGGTAATGCCGAAAATGGGAGGCCCGGAAACGGCTACAAAACTCGCCAAACGATTCGAAAAGCTGCCCATCTTGTTCACGAGCGGCTATTCGCAGGGATCGAGAGGCATCGACAGTACTGCGCGGTATCTGCAAAAGCCTTATAGTCCTTCGAGCCTGGGCCGCGTGGTCCGCGAGATACTGGATAGCGCGAAGAGCGGACTCCCCAAAGGCTAAAATCTGTACTGTACGAATTTTCGGGGAATGCCGTGCTTTTGCCGTTGACACGTGCTCGACGCAGTGCTACAAAGCCCCAAAGACAAGCCCTTTGGTGGTAAGTCTCTTACCGCAATGGAATCAGCGAGTGAGGCCGCAGACCTGCCTGGCAGGGCAGGGCTGCAGGGCCGCCAAGGGAGTTGTTCTGTAACACCCCACCCCACCCCGGGAGGTGAGAACCCCGCGGTTTTCACCTCCTTTTTATTTCGTGTTCAAGTTTCGAAACATTTTCCTTTAAGCGTTCCCGGCAAATCCAGAGCGGCTCTGAGTTTTCTCTTCCTGATCGTGACTTAGTTTTCGATTACCGGATCATCGGAAACTGGCTGGCTAGATCCTTCTTCGGTCCTTGCCTGCAAATCTCTCTCGGTTAAGATAGTTGTCATCTTGGCCGGATTCGAGATGCCCACGCCGCCGCTCCTGGCTCTTCATGACGTTACCGTGGTGCGCGGGTCGTCCATGGAACGGCCGGCGCTCAATGGCGTCTCTCTTCGCATCGCGGCCGGCGAACACGTTTGTATCCTCGGCCCCAACGGCTGCGGCAAATCGACACTGATTAAAACGATTACCCGCGAGTGTTATCCCATTGCGCGGGAAGGCTCATCGATCTCCATCCTGGGACGCGAGCGCTGGAACATTTTTGAGTTGCGCTCGCTGCTCGGGATCGTCTCGCCGGATCTGCTGGCTTCCTGCACCACGGATGCTACCGGGCGCGACGTGGTGCTTTCCGGTTTTTTCAGCAGCACGCGCGTATTTCCGCACCATCATCCGGACCCCGAGCATCTGACGCGCGCAGAAGCCACGCTCGCGCGGCTGGGGATTGCTCATCTCGCGAATCGCGCCGTGTCTCAGATGTCTTCGGGCGAAGCCAAGCGAACACTGATCGCCCGAGCCCTGGTACACGACCCGCAAACGCTGCTCTTCGACGAGCCAAGCAACGCCCTGGACATCGCCGCGCAATTCCAGTTGCGCGATACGATGCGCCGGCTTGCGTACAGCGGCCTCGGCATATTGCTCGTCACTCACCATGTTTCAGAAATTATTCCGGAAATCGAACGCGTGGTGCTTCTGCAAGAGGGCCGGATTCTCGCCGATGGCCCCAAACAAGAAATCCTCACGGCAGCGCATCTATCATCCCTCTTCGGCGTTCCCGTCCGGCTCGTGCAGCAGGATGGCTACTTTCATTTGTATTAGTGCGTCAGGCGACGGAGGTTTCCTCCCACGTCGCTGAAGATGGCTTGTCGTGCTAGGATGTCACGACTTTGCCATGAACATGCTGGCTCAGGATGTTCGTCTCGCTCTTCGGTCATTCACCAGGAATCCTGGCTTCGCGCTGGCTGCGGTGTTGTCGCTGGCCATCGGCATCGGAGCGAACACATCAATTTTCAGCGTGGCCAATGCGTTGTTGCTCCGGCCTCTTCCTTACAAAGATGCAACCCGGCTGGTGATTCTATGGAATCGATCGCCTGGCTTGGACATTTTGCAAGATTGGTTTTCCACGGCCCAGTATCTTGACATCAAAAACGGACATCACGGTTTTGAGGACGTGGCCATCGCATCCGGTGGAAATGACAATCTCACTGCGGAAGGCGAACCAGAACGCGTCGGCACAATCCGGGTTTCGTCGAATCTTCTTCCCATGCTCGGGGCACAGGCGGCTTCGGGGCGGCTCTTTCTGCCGGATGAAGATGCGCCGGATCGACCCGCTACCGCGGTTTTGAGTTACGGCATGTGGGCGCGGCACTATGGCAGCGATCCGCGCATGCTCGGGAAATCCATCACCATCAACGAGAAAACCTACGAGGTGGTTGGAATCCTCCAGCAGAGCTTTTCTTTGCCGCACGAAGTTTTGCCGACGCTCTATGGGCCGGAACAGCCTGACGTCTTTCTTCCGTTCCCTCTGGGGGCCAAAGCTGCGGGAATCCGCACGCACGAAGACTACAATATTTTGGGAAAGCTGAAACCGGGAGTATCGGTTGCGCAAGCGCAAGCGGAAATGGACACCATCACCGCCCGGTTGCGGCGCGATTATCCGGAATCGTATCCGCCGAATGGCGGGCTGACGTTTGGAATTGTGCCGCTGCTGGAACAGGTCGTTGGCGACGTGCGGCGTGCGTTACTGGTGTTGTTGAGCGCGGTTGGGTTTGTCCTGCTGATCGCATGCGCAAATGTTGCAAATCTGCTTCTATCGCGCGCCGTGGCCCGGCAGCAAGAAATCGCGGTGCGCGCGGCCCTGGGAGCGAGCCGCGGACGGATCGTTCGTCAATTGCTTACCGAGAGCTTGTTGCTGAGCCTGTGCGGAGGCCTGCTGGGAGTGATTTTGTGCGTGTGGAGTGTGAAATGGATACACGTTCTGGGCACAAAGAGCATTCCGCGGCTGGCCGATATCGGCATCGACGCGCGCGTCTTGCTCTTCACACTTCTGCTTTCTGTTTTTTCCGGGATTCTTTTCGGCTTGGCTCCGGCGTTGCGCGTTGCGCGCATCGACCTGAACACGTCGCTTAAAGATGCCGGCAGGGGCTCCGGCGGAACAAGCTCGGTGTGGGGCCGCGGGAACAACATGCGCCGGCTCCTGGTAGTCTCGGAACTCGCCTTATCCGTTGTCCTGCTCATTGCAGCGGGATTGTTGATTCGGAGTTTCGCGCAACTGCAAAGTGTAGCGCCTGGGTTCAACCCGAAAAATGTGCTGACGTTCGAGCTGGCGCTCAATGGACAGAGGTATGGCGATGCACAGATCCGCCTGAACGCCTATCGCCAGCTATGGAACGCACTCGGCCAAATTCCCGGCGTCACGGCCGCAGGAGGAATCACCTCGCTCCCGCTCAGCCAGTCCTTTGCGTGGACGCCCATCACCGTCGAGGGACGAACACCGCTACCCGGCGAAAAGTTTCTAAATGCGGACGCTCGCATTGCTGGCGGCCGCTATTTTCAAGCGATGGAGATTCCGCTGCGGAGCGGGCGCTTTTTCACAGAAGAGGAAATTGCTGGAAAAACGCTCGTGGTGATCATTGACGAATTTATGGCGGAGCAGCTTTGGCCCGGGCAAGACGCAGTCGGCAAACGCATTCACATGGTGGAATCCGAGGTGCCGTGGTTAACTGTCGCCGGCGTCGTCGGCCGCGTAAAACACGAGTCGCTAGACTCCGATCCGCGCATTGCGTTCTATCTGCCGCAAACGCAGTATCCGTCACGCGCCATGACGGTGGTCATGCGCAGCCAGGGCGATCCTTCCGCACTTTCGCCGTCGATCAAGAAGGAGCTCCGCGGCATCGATCCGGATCTGCCGATGTATTCCGTGCGGACCATGGATGACCGCGTCCAGGAATCGCTTGCGCGGCGCAGGTTCTCGATGCTTTTGTTGGGGACTTTTGCCGGAGTCGCTCTGGTCCTCGCGACCATCGGAATCTATGGCATCATGGCCTATCTCGTGAACCAGGGAACTCGGGAAATCGGAATCCGCATGGCGATTGGCGCCACGCAGCGCGAAATTGTGCGGCTTGTCGTATTTCAAGGAATGACGCTTGCCGTCACCGGCGTGGGCATCGGTCTGGCGGCCGCCTTCGTCTTCACGCGCCTGATGCGCAGCTTGCTTTTCGGTATCGGAGCAGCAGATCCCGTGACGTTCGCGGGTATTTCACTTCTGCTGACATTCGTTGCACTCCTTGCTACCTATATCCCAGCAAGACGTGCGGCACGCATCGATCCCATACTTTGTCTCCGCGCGGAATGATTCAAAAAGAGCCACGCAGTGCCTTTACTTTTCTCCTGGCGGGAGAAATCAGGCCGCCCAAGTGCGCAAATTGTTGTTACTTCTTTGTTCGAATGTTTGAAAGCGGGCGGGCATCCGGATGTTTCGATGACCAATCCTCCGGAGGAAACGCCACCCGCCAAAAGGTAGGACTAGGTTCAGAAAACTCGAGGCCGATCTCGGCCTTGCCTCCCCGCACCGGACCAAGAAACACCACATGACATTCTTGTTCTTCCTGGGTGCGTTTGTGCTGCATCAGGAGCTTACTGCCGCTCGTCACGCGTGCGTTGACTAGGATCAAAGCTCCGTGCGCATTGATGGCCAGCGTTTCCGTCTCCTCTTCCAACGGATTGCCCTGTGCATCCTTTCCGCGAACGCGGACGGGTACTTGCATCAGGACGCGTTGGCTGCGGCGACGCACTGCATGAGTCCCGGTCGTATTCGATGGCTGAGCCATGCCACCTCTCTCGGTTAACTATACCCAGCCGGCCCGGATTGTCGAGTGCCAGCGCCGGAATGGGTACGGAATTGTGAAGCCGCAAATTGTTTTAGCAGAGGACCCATGTAAGTTTTGGACTTAGATTGGCCGTCAGCTCCGCTCGTCCATGGGGACGTAGTGCCGCGTGTCGTGGCCGAGATAGATTTGACGCGGCCGCGCGATTTTCTGTTCGGGATCGAGAAGCATCTCTGCCCATTGGGCGATCCAGCCCGAAGTGCGCGGAATCGCAAACAGCACCGGAAACATGGAGATCGGAAAGCCCATGGACTGATAGATGAGTCCGGTATAAAAGTCCACATTGGGATATAGCTTGCGCTTGATGAAATATTCGTCCTCGAGAGCGATCCGTTCGCATTCAAGAGCAATCTCCAGCAGCGGATTCTTGCCCATCAATTCAAAAACTTGGTAGGCCACGTCCTTGATAATGCGGGCGCGCGGATCGTAATGCTTGTACACGCGGTGGCCGAAGCCCATCAGCTTCGTTTCTCCGGCCTTTACCCGCTTGATAAATTCCGGAACTTTCTGCACCGAGCCGATCTCCAGCAGCATGTGCAGTACTTCTTCGTTTGCGCCGCCGTGCAGCGGCCCGTACAGCGCGGCGATGGCCGCAGCCGTGGCGGAATACGGATCGACGTGCGAGCTTCCTACTCCGCGGATGGTGTTGGTCGAGCAATTCTGTTCATGATCTGCATGCAGGATGAAGAGGACGTCCAGAGCGCGCTCGAGCGTGGGATTCGGACGGTATTTTGTTTCTGTCGTGCGGAAAAGCATGTTCAGAAAATTGCCGGGATAGCTGAGCTCGTTGTCAGGATAGATATACGGCATTCCCAAAGTGTGCCGGTAGGAAAATGCCGCAATCGTGGGCATCTTGCCGACCAGGCGGTAGGTCTGCTTCCGGCGAGATTCCGCATCAAAAATATCCTTGGCATCGTGATAAAAAGTAGACAGCGCCGCGATCGTCGAGATCATCATGCCCATCGGGTGGGCATCGTAGTGAAATCCATCCAGGAATTTCTTTATACTTTCGTGGATAAACGTGTGATGCGTTACGTTGTAGGTCCAGTCCTTGAGCTGCGAAGCGGTGGGCAATTCTCCGTGAAGCAGCAGATACGCCGTCTCGAGGTAGGTGCTTTTTTCGGCGAGATCTTCTATCGGGTAGCCGCGGTAGCGCAGTATGCCCGCGTCGCCATCGATAAAAGTAATCTTGCTAACGCAGGACGCCGTGTTGTTATACGCGGGGTCATAACTCATCATGCCGAATTCGGTGGGGTCCACTTTGATCTGGCGGAGGTCCATGGCGCGGATGGAGCCGTGCGTTATGGGGACTTCGTAGGACTTGCCACTGCGGTTGTCCGTGATGGTGAGAGTTTCGCGAGGTGCAGCAGTACCTTCAGGCTTTCTCGTTTGCGTTGCGGACGGCGCGGAATCCATAAGGCGATCCTCGGAAGCTGAGACAGCGAATAACCCCTGCCTCATCAGTCTATACCAAAGGGGGGTCGCCGGGAATGGGACGCGGACAGCTGTAACTGCAGGCGGATGTTGGCGTTGTGGGAGAGGAAGGGAGGCGCGGCGGGCGGGAAAGCGGAGTCCGAATACGCCTCTTGACAATAGTCGTTATAACGAGTATTATGCCTCTGTCAAACCGGGAGGTGGACCATGATCGATATCCGCAAAAGCCAGGAACGCGGCCATTTCAACCACGGCTGGCTCGATACCTATTTTACGTTTTCCTTTGCTGACTATTACGACCCCAAGCATGTGCAGTTCCGCACGCTGCGCGTCTTGAATGACGACCGCGTCGCCCCGGGCGAGGGCTTTCCTACGCATCCGCACCGCGACATGGAAATCGTCACCTACGTGCTGGAAGGCGCCCTCGAACACCGTGACAGTATGGGCAGCGGCTCCGTGATACGTCCTGGCGACGTGCAGTACATGAGCGCAGGTTCAGGCGTCACGCACAGTGAATTTAACGCCTCCAAGACCGCGCCCGTGCATCTGCTGCAAATCTGGATGTTTCCGGAAGAGAAGGGTCTGAAGCCGGTCTATGGCCAGAAGACCTTCAGCGAAGAAGAGAAGCGCGGAAAGCTGCGCCTGGTCGCTTCGCCGGACGGCCGTGAAGGCTCGGTAAAAATCCGCCAGGACAACGAACTGTACGCCACGGTGCTAAGCCAGGGCGAAGCGGTACGCCACGAACTGAAGCCAGAACGGCACGCGTACGTGCAAGTAGCGCGCGGCAGCGTGCAGCTGAATGGCACGAAGCTCGAGGAGGGCGATGGCGCAGCCATCACGTCGGAAAAAGCCGTCGAGTTGACGGGCGTCGACAACGCCGAGGTGTTGCTCTTCGACTTGGCGTAGGAGAAGTCGTTTGAAATGCCTATCGCGCGGGAACTGCCTGTAATGGCAAGTTCCCGCGCGTTTTTATTCGGGTTATTCGTAGCGCAAGGCGACGATGGGATCGACGCGAGTCGCGCGTCGCGCGGGGATGTAGCACGCGGCCAGAGCAACGAGCGCCAGAAGCAACACAACGGCGGTGAACGTAAGCGGGTCTGTAGCGCTGATACCGTAGAGCAGTGTTGCCATGAGCCGAGTGATGATCAGTGCAGCCACGATTCCGAGGCCGATGCCGAGAAGCGTGAGTCGAGTTCCCTGGCCAAGGACGAGGCGGAGGACGTCGCGGCGATTCGCGCCAAGCGCTATCCGAATGCCGAACTCCTGGGTGCGCTGCGTGACGCTGTAAGCAATCACCCCGTAGATGCCCACGCACGCGAGCACCAAAGCAAGTGCGGCAAACACTCCGAGCACAAGCATGGTGAATCGCGACCGGGAAAGTGAACCCGCGAGCAATTGGTCCATCGTTGCAATGGCCGCCATCGGCTGTTCAGGATCTATTTGCTGGAGCTCATCGCGCACGGCGGAGACGAGTGTGAGCGGATCGTTTACGGTGCGGACGAGAATCGTCATCCCCGACATGACCAGCTCAGGATGCGGCCAGTAGACCGTTGGTTCCGCGGGTGTATCGAGCCCCATTTGGCGGACATCACCGACCACGCCGATGATTTCCGACGGCTTGTTTTGGCTTTCTTCAAGACTCTTCATGTAGATAACGGCCTTCTGGCCGAGCGGATCCACTCCGTGGAGGTACTGGTCTGCAAACGCCTGGTTGATGACGACCACGTGGCGCTCCTCGGCCAACTCTTGCGCGTCAAAGAGTCGCCCCGCATGCAAGGGTATTTGCATCGTGGGGAAATAGTGCGGCCCGACAACGCGGACGTCGGCGACCGGAAGATCCATCAGCGATCGCTGCGGCTGGCTAAGGACGTGAACACCGGTTGCCGAACCAAGCCCGGTAAAGGGAGGAAAACTGTTCATGCTCACGTTACGCACGCCAGGAAGACGTGAAATCCGCGCAAGAAGCTGCTGGAAAAAAGCGAGCTGCGCCGGATCAGTTTTGTACTTCGAGGAAGGAAGTGACACTTTGAAGGTGAGCAGATGACTCGCATCAAAACCCGGGTCCACGCCAACCAGCCGGATGAAGCTGCGAATCAGCAATCCGGACCCAGCTAGCAACACAAGTGCGAGGCACATTTGGGCCACCACGAACGCACTCCGCGCGAAGCGTTTCTGTTTTCCTGCGGACGAACCGCGGCCGCCTTCTTTGAGCGTCTCTGAAATTCCCGAATGCGCGCAAATGTATGAAGGCAAGAAGCCAAACAGCAAGCCGGCGACCAACGTGGCTCCCGCGGCAAAAGACAACACGCGCCAATCGACGGGGATGGAGTGCAAGTCGAGAAGATTCTTCGGACTCGCGGCGAGCAAAAGGTCTGTGCCCCAAATCGCGAGCGCCACTCCAATTGCGCCCCCAATGAGGGCCAGGACAACGCTCTCCGTGAGTAGTTGGCTCGCAATCCGCCACGGGCTCGCTCCCATTGCGGTGCGCACGGCGATTTCCCGTTCGCGCGCGGAGGCGCGCGCCAGCAGAAGGCTCGAGACGTTCGCACACGCGATCAACAGCACAAAGGCCACGGCCCCGAACAAGATCAACAGAGCAGGACGAAGTTCGCCCGAAATCTGATCGCGCACCGGAACTACGTTGGCGCCCCAGTAGCCGTTGAAATCCGGGTACTCCTCGGCAATTCGCGCGGCGATGGCGTTCATCTGCGATTGTGCCTGCGCGACGGTCACTCCCGCTTTCAAGCGCGCGACGACACTCAAGAATCGGCCAATGTCCTTGCGATCACTGAAGGATGCCGGAAAGACAAATGGCGACCACATCTGCGGCTTCGCGCCGGTAAACGATCCGTCCTTAATGAACCACGTAAAGTTCTGAGGAGCGACACCTACAACCCTGAGAGGGTGGCCGTTCAGCAAGATGATTTTCCCAATGATCGCGGCGTCGCCGGCAAAGCGCTCTTTCCAGAAGCCGTAACTTAGTATCACGACGTCGTCATGGCCCTTCTGGCCGTTTTCGGCGGTGAATCCCGGCCCAAGGACGGGGTTCACACCCAGCACCGAAAAAAAGTTGGCGGAAACATCCTGCAGTACAACTTCTTGAGGCAGGCCGTTCCCGGTGAGGTTGGCGTGCTGATCGAAAATGGCGGCCATTTCGGCGAAGACACTATTCCGGCTCTGCCAATCCAGAAAGTCTGGCGGAGACACGGTGTTATGCGGGTTCGGATGCTGCGAATTATTTTCCCACACCATCACCAGCCCGGCGGGATCCGTATACGGCAGCGGACGCAGCAGCACGGAATCGATGACCGAAAAAATCGCCGTGTTCGCGCCAATTCCCAGAGCGAGCGTCAGAATGGCCACCGCTGCGAAACCGGGACTGTTACGCAGCATCCGCAGCGCGTAGCGCACATCCTGAAGAAGTGTCTCGATCACGCTGACACCTCGCGCATCACGGCATTCTTCCTTGAGCTGTTCGTGCCCGCCGAATTCGAGCCGCGCGCGCCGCGCCGCATCCTTACGCGAGAGGCCGCTCGCGACGAGCTTCTCGACCTGTTTCTCGAAATGCGACCGTAGTTCCTCGTCCATTTCGGCCTCCACGACCTTGCGTCGAAACAGTGCTCGAAGACGAAACATCAGATCACTGAACATGGCGTTCTCCTAGTTCATTGCTACCGCTGATTCCGCCGGCACTCGTCTACTCATAACGCAAAGCCACCATCGGATCGACGCGCATCGCGCGCCGCGCCGGCAGGTAACCCGCGAAAAACGCCACAGCAGAAAGCACCCCGATGGAAGCGAGCAAGGTCACCGTGTCTCGCGCAGCGAGCCCGAACAGCATTTTCTGAAGCAGGCCTACGACTGCCAGCGAGATGCAGGTTCCTGCCGCCAGGCCGCCCGCCAGAACCAGCACTACATCGCGCATCACCAAACTAAGAATGGATTTTTGCGGCGCGCCCAAAGCCATCCGGATGCCGAATTCGGGTTGGCGCTGGGTTACGAGATAACTCAGCGCGCCATAGAGGCCAATCATTGCCAGAAGAAGTGCCAAGCCGCCAAAAAAAGTGGAAAGCGTGGCGAGGAGCCGTTCCTGTACCAGCGAGTCGTCAACTTGCTGGGCCAGTGTCGAGAAGTCGAGGGGAATCGTTTTGCTCACACCTGCAACGGCCTCCTCCACTGAGGGAACAAGGGCCGAGGGACGCGCCGCCGTTCGCAGTTCGAATGTTTGCTCTGCCGCGTGTTCCGTGACTTGTGTGATTGGGAAGTACGCTGTGGCTGAGTTCTCTTCGCGGAGCGACTCGTACTTGGAATCCTTTACCAGCCCAACAATTTGAATGGGCACAGCGTTTTTACCAGGCTCCGGCTCAACCCGGAAAAACTTCCCAACCGGATTCGCATTTGAAAAGAACCTGCGCGCCAGCGTTTCATTGACGATAGCCACCTGAGCCGAGGTCTTTGTGTCGCTGCCGTTAAAATTACGTCCTGTTAGGAGCGGTGTACGCAACGTCTCAAAATAGCCTGTCGAGATGAAGTTGAAAAATGCGACCGCATCTTCTCCCGTCGGAGGATTCGGAGTGTCCACTTGCAGCGCATTGTTCCATATCCGGTTGCTGACCGGAGTGATGACGGACCGGCCGGCGGACACCACGCCGGGAAGCGTGCGCAATCTGTTCTCGATATCTTCGAACATCGCGGGCTGCTGCTCGGGCGCAACTTTCGCGGTGTGCAGATCCGCGTGCACGATCAGCACATTGCTTCGATCGAAACCTATGTCCATCGTGACGAGCTTCACGAGACTTCGCAGAAAGAGGCCGCTCGCCACTACCAGCACCAGCGAGAGTGCAACCTGCGCGGCGACGATCCACTTCCCAGGGCGAAATTTTGTACGGCTCTCTGCATCTCCCGTCTGGCTGCCTTTCATCGCGGAACTCAACGAAACGCGTGTCGAACGAAACGCCGGCAGCACGCCAAACAGAAGTCCCGTGAAAAGCGCTACCGCCGCTGTAAAACTCAAAATCCTCCAATCGAACGTCAGATCGAGAAAAATGTTGTCGCTTTTGGTCGAAATATAACGAACGAGAAGCGAGCTTCCCCAGCGCGCAAAGACGACGCCGAGTACAGCGCCTGTCGTCGAGAGCAGAACGCACTCCGTCAACAACTGCCGGATCAATCGCGCTCTCGAAGCGCCTAGCGCTTTTCTCACTGCGATTTCCTTATGACGGGCCGCTGCACGAGCCAGCATCAAGCTCGCGATATTGGCGCATGCGATCAGCAACACCAGTCCCACGACACCCATCAGGATATTCAGCGGCTGTTCGAATTGCCGGCGCACCCACGACATTCCGGTGGCGGCTGGGACGGCTACCAGAGTGAGCTTGAGGAATCTCGCTTGTCCCTTCTCGTCCCAATTCTTCGGCAGGGCCCCGGCAAAGATTTGCGGAGATAGAACGCCGAGCCGGGCCTTCAGCTGGTCCTTGCCGATGCCTGGCTTCACGCGCCCCATGATAGTTAGCCACCACCAGGAGCGCTGGTCGAGCCGTAAAACTTTCCCATCGAAGACGTCGGCAGTACAAATCGGAATCGCCACATCAAATTTGCTGCCGACCTGAACGCCATAAAAGCCTGGCCCACTCACTCCGATAATTTGAAAAGGATGGTTG
The DNA here is from genome assembly GCA_041486245.1 of Candidatus Acidiferrum sp. Lineage (GTDB taxonomy): Bacteria > Acidobacteriota > Terriglobia > Acidiferrales > UBA7541 > Acidiferrum. The sequence continues at coordinate 292 of JBGPLB010000018.1, read as the reverse complement.
CTGAGAGAGATCGTGCTTCCGATGGCGCCCTGCGACGCTCCGAAATGATCTTGCCAAAAGCCGTAGCTTAGGACCGCCACGGCCGGGCAGCCTCGTGTGTCGTCGGCTGGAGCAATCAAGCGTCCAACCACCGGGCGCACACCTAAAGTGTTGAAATAATCGCCGCTGGCAAAGATTCCGTTGGCGTTTTGGACCGCGCCACCTTGCGCAAGGTCGAATCGGTGGTCACCCCATGCAAAAGTGCCCGAAAAAACGTCCTGGTTGTCTCGTATTTGTTCCCAAAGAGGATTCG